>URWS01000079.1 GCA_900551605.1 uncultured Collinsella sp.
ATCCTGCGCAACCAGGCCTTCTCGACCGCGACGCTCACCACGATGGTGGTTATCGTGGCCGGCTTTGGCTGGATTGTCGAAGGTGTCATGTCCATTCTGGAGTCCGAGCTTTCGTCCAACCGCGCCCTCGCCATCCTGAGCGGCGCGCTCTCCATCATCGCCGGCATGTTCGTGTTTATCTATCCGCTGTGGTCGGCCAAGATGCTCGTCATCTTTAGCGGCGCCGCGCTGCTGGTGTTTGGCGTAACGCTGATTGTTCGTGCTATTCAATTTGGCAAACTGGTGCACTAGATGCCACGAACGCTCTTTATTGATGCAGACGCTTGCCCGGTCACGCGCGAGTCGATTGACTGCGCGCGGCGGGCAGGCGTCGCCGTTGTTATCGCCGGCAACAGCACGCAAAACCTGGAACGGCATATTCGCCGCGACGACCCGCGCGATGCCGAGCACGCGCGACGCGGCTTTTGGGTCACGACGCTCGACGTGAGTGTGGGCGCCGACAGCGCCGACTTTGCCATTATCGAACGCCTGCAGACGGGCGACGTGGTCGTGACGCAGGACATTGGCTTGGCGAGCATGGTGCTCGGGCGCGATGCCGCCGCTATCGGCGTGCGCGGGCGCGTCTACGACAAAGCGACCATCGACATGCAGCTGTTTATTCGCCACGAGGAAAAGAAGGTGCGCCGCGCCGGCGGACGCACTCGCGGACCGGCGGCATTTACCAGCGAAGATCGCGCCCGCTTTAAACGCAACCTCACCGAGCTGTTGCGCTAACCAAGGTAGATTTTTGGGACATGCCTAAAAATCTACCTTTTTGTTTTGAGCGGCGTGAGCGCTCGGAATCCATGGCTCAACAAAAAAAATGGGCTTCAAAATGCCATGCGTCGCCGCATTGCGCTGGTGCCCAGCATGGCTATTTTGAAGCCCGTTTGTTAGGCCTACTTAAAGCCCAAAGGCAGAAAGGATAAGACCCCAGCCCGCGCCGATAACGTACATCATAATCAGGAACACGGCGTTTTCACGAGCGCTGCGGTTGGTGCGGAACAGGACAAGATAGCCCACGCCGGCGGAAATGAGCGTGCCGGCGAGCATCGGTGCCAGCTGCAGCGCGCCCTCCAGGTACAGCTGCGTGATGACGACACTGGCCGAGCAGTTGGGGATCAGGCCGACGAGTGCCGAGCCCAAGACGGCGAGCGTCTCGTTGCCACGCAGGAACTGCTCGATCGCGGACTCTCCGAAGGTCTCAAGCACGGCGACCAGGACCAGCGTCACCAGGAAAATAAAAACCGAAACCTGCACGGTGTGCGAGATCGCGCTGCGGATAATCGACAGGACGGGCGCACCTTCGTGGGAGCGACCGTGGTCGTGCCCATGGCCGTGGTGGTGCTCATGCTCGCCCGTGTGACCGTGGTCACGGTTGTGTCCGTGGTCGCGCTCGTGTTCATCTTCATCATCATCGCAACCGCAATGGTCGCGCTCGCACAACTCGTGGATGTGGTCGGCGCTCACGCCCGCCTCGGCCACTTCATCAATGATGTCGCCCCCGGTATGGTCGTCGTGCGCGCAGTTCACATGAGCCGGATTGGCAGCGGTCCCCAGCACGGTACGGCGAATCGCCGCATGCGCGCGGGCATTACGACGAAGGCCGCGGATAGCCGCGTCCACGATAAAGCCCGTGACCAGCGCGATCAGCGCCTTCGAGGCGAGCAACATCGCCATGGTCTGCACGGGAACTTGCTCGGCGAGCAACAGCGGCAGCATTTCATCGGAGGTCGAAAGGAACACCGCCACCAACGTACCCAAGGTCACGACACGACCGGCGTACAGCGTGGCCGCCATTGCCGAAAAGCCGCACTGCGGCACCATGCCCAGCAACGAGCCAACCACGGGACCAGCGGCGCCGGCGCGCTTGATGGCGCCGTTAACGCGATCGCCCGCCACATGCTCGAGCGTCTCGAGAACCAGATATGTCACCAACAAGAACGGCACCAGCGAGAGCGTGTCCTTGCCGGCGTCGAGCAGAATATCAATCAGCAAATCCATGACGGATGGAACCTTTCGTGTCTTTCGGCAGCATTGTAAAAGTCCTAGCGGTCAACTAGGGTATTGTAGTTGTCCTAGGCGCGATGCCAATAGTTGCCCATGGTAAACTATCATCTCGCCATAACTCAGTAACCTCGAGCCGCACAACGCGGCCCGTCCAAGGAGTAGCATATGAACGTATCGCAAGCACTCGAATACGAGCGCCAGCCGTTTATCCCCATGTTTATCTACGGCGACCACGGCGCCATGGAGTCCGAGCGCCAGAAGGGCGAGGAGGCCCTCAAGGTGCTCGAGACCGAGTACTTTACCACCGAGGGCGACCCCAGCTTCGACTTTGCCACCGTGCGCGACCTGGCTGACCGCAACCGCGACCTGTGCGACCAGATTGGCGAGGCACGCCTGCGCAACGTGACGCCCGCGACGCTTTCGCGCGGCCTGTCCGATGCCGACACCTGCGCCGCCATCGGCAAGATGCAAAAGCGCACCGCCGCGTCGGTCATGCGCGAGATCCGCGGCGACCGCGACGCGCTCGGCGTGGCCTACGCCCGCAAGCCCATCCAGGGCACCGTGCTCGGTATCGACATCGAGACCACCGGTCGTGCACCCGAGCGCGGTTATATCATCAATGTGGGCTGGGAAATCATGGAGCTCACCAGCGACGCCGTCCCGCACGACGCCGAGGCGCACTACTGTGGCCTGCCCGACATCTACCGCGGCGAGGATGTACCGCTGTCGAATATCCACCACATCACCTGGGACGACATTGACGGCAAGAAGCCGTTCCGCGAGAACAAGGAACTGCAGAAGCAGCTGCTCAAGCTTATGAAGAAGTACCCGTACATGGCGCACAACGCCGCCTTTGAGGACAGTTGGTTCAAGATCCACCTGGACGGTTACGCCGAGGCACGCCGCGCCGGCAAGATCATCGTCATCGACTCGCGCCAGATCTGCCGCAGCCTGGATGCCGACGTCCGCTCGCTCCCCCGCGAATCCGCGCCCGCCGCGCTCGAGAACTGGGCGCGCCGCCGTGGAACCCTCGCCGCCGACGCCAACGAGCAGCACCTGGGCCTCGACGACACCGACCTCATGCTCCGCACCGTCCAAGCCGAGTTCAACCTCAAGAACCTATTCGCGAAATAACCGATCCATCTGCGGGAGCGCCTGCCAGGCACAGCGCAATCCGTCTGGGCACACCGGCACGCAGTAAACTAGGGCGCAGCCTTATGGCTGCACCCTAGTTTTCATCAAAACGAGCAAATACGCGTGCTTCACATAGTCGGCAGGTTGGCCTACCTACATTTTTCGAGTTGTTCGGCCAGCTGAACCACTAGTCAAGGCCCCTTGAACCGCAATCGAAGCTATAGTCGCCTTAATTTCGCATCCAAGCCCCAGAAATCTACCTGAATCAATTCGAATAGGACGTTGCGATCGCACCATTTGTATAGGATAAGGCCGAATAACTCAAATTATGTTGGTGAGGCATCTGAGCGGTCGGTAAAAACGCTTAGAAGCTACGAATCCGCAACTAAAGTTCATCAAAAAGGGGCAGCCGGCAGAAACCTCCCCAGCCAAAGCTGCTCCCTCAATACGACAGCTCAAAACCCACCGTTCGCAGAAGATAAGCCGCGCCCCAATACCGTTGCCCGAAGTTTCGGGCGTATGCGGCGTCCGCTATGCCATCATACGCGTATGGGAATCATTCTGTCACATACCACGGCACGCGCTGTATACCAAACAGCCAACTCGCTCGCAAGCTACGCGACCGGTCCCACACCTATGGAAAAGATCAGGGTGTCTACGCCGACCACGTCCGACCTGGAAGCGGCACGAGCATGGCTCAACAGAAAGAATGTCGATTCTGAACGCGTCCATGTGCTGACGTTTTCCAATAATGCCAAAAGGCACCGCAAGGGCTGCATCTGCCACTGCACGCGCTATACGTTTGATGCAGAAAGCTACCTAGAACTCGAGCCGAACGTCTACATCGTCGATATCAAGCTGTGCGCGTTAGAAGCAACAGCCGACCTCAACCTTTCGGAGCTCGTTGAGTATTACTTTGAAATCTGCGGCTCCTACGCGCTTGGAACGTCCGACGAAACTCAATATCGCGAGCGCCCAGCCCTAACCAGCGTTGAAGAGCTCAGAGCCTTCTTTTCAGAGGCACCGGGGTATCGTGGATCTAATAAAGCACTTAAGGCACTTTCTTATGTACACGAAGGCTGTCGCTCCCCACTCGAAACGGCGTTTGTCATGATGCTGACAATGCCCAAGTCAATGGGTGGCTTAGCCATACGCGCTATCAAAACGGATTATCCGATCCCAGTCCCCAAAAGATACGCCGCCCTAACGCGACGGACGGTTTTCTACCTCGACGCGCTGCTCGAAAATTCGATGACCGATATCGAATACAACGGCTTTTACCACGACGAACCCGAGCAGCAATCAATTGACGAGGAGCGCCGAAACACGCTGCGAAACATGGGATATGCCGTTATCACAGTTAATCGTCATTCGTTTTTCAAGCAGTCCGCTTTTAAACGGGTCATGGAAGCGATTCGCATTCGCGAGAAGATATGGCCCGGTCGACTCCCGGATAACTTCGCCATCCTGCAAGAAACTCTTCGTCAATTTGTCTTGCGGCGCTACTTCGAATACGGTCGCCGCGTCCTGGAGACACTCAAAGAAGAAGAGGCCGCCAAGCGCGAAATTGCAAGCCAATATCCGCAAGCTGATGACCCGAGCATCAACGATGTGCCCGAACCCGACGACATGCAACACGTCGGGGCCCTTGCTGAGGAAATCAATGGGGCTTGGGAATGCGACATGTTCGCAAAAATCGATGAAAACCGCACGGAAGACGACACGATTATTGATCTAATTGAGAATTCGCTCTTCTAAAGGCGATTTCTGCGGATGTCCACCTACATTTTTCGACTTATTCGGCCACCGATGTGCCAGATTGGCTGCAGCAATGCTCAATATAACTTTAAATAAAACTGATTCTGCAGGAACTCCCGTAGAGGAAGAACTGATTCTCGCGGTATTTGACACGATAAAGTACAAATATGAACAGTTCTAATGCTTCTCAAGGTGGCTTTCTTAGCATGCTAGCCGAACATCTCGAAATATGTTGGCGAGCATTGCGTCGATGTCTCCCAACCCACAGAAAATCGCAGAGGCGGCAAGCAGTCATTGAAATTAACGCAAATTGTATTGACATATGAACATACACTCATATAATCGAAAGCAAGTTATATGAGCGCATGTTCATATGAAAGGATATTGCAATGAGCATCCGCGTTGATGAAACGAAACCCGACATCGAGGCCACCGAACCCGCGATCCCCACCACCTGCTCGCCCGAGGACCTTCCCGACGAGGAGCTTCTCTACGACCTCGCCGACCTGTTCAAGGTCTTCAGCGACACCACGCGTATCAAGATCCTCTACGCCCTCATGGGCCGCGAGCTCTGCGTGGCAGACATTGCCGAAGCGACCGAAACCTCGCAGTCCGCGGTGTCGCACCAGCTGCGCACACTCAAGCAGTCGCACCTGGTTAAATTCCGGCGCGACGGGCGCAACATCCTATACTCGCTCGCCGACGATCACGTCTACACCATGCTCAACCAGGGCATGAGCCATATCTGCGAATAGCAACCAACCACGGTACCAGCGCGGCCTGCACCCAAGCCGCAAAAACAGGGAAAGGAACCCACCATGAAAAAGCAGTTTAAACTCGACGAGATCGACTGCGCCAACTGTGCGCGTGAGCTTCAGGACGAGCTGGCCAAGCTCGATGGCGTCAAGTCCGTTTCGGTCAACTTTATGACCCAGAAGTTGACGCTCGAAGCCGACGACGCCGAGTTCGATGAGGTCCTCGATCGCGTCGTGGAGTTTACCGCCGACGCCGAGCCGGACTGCGAGATCATTCTCTAGCCCAGGTTTACGCTGACCCACAAGGCCGCGCTTGCTGCGGCCTTTGCTCGCGAAATTATATGAGCGAGTGTTCATACATTCAAATGGGAGGTTTGAATCATGGCGGCTGCCGATCCCAAAAAGAAAAAGAAGAAGCGCAAGAAGAAAGAGTCCCTTGAGCATAAGCGCAACCGTATCCTGGTAGCGCTAGGCATTTTTTCGGTGGTGTACGCCCTAGACGAGCTCGGTACCCTTACCGCCACATTCGGCACCCCGGGTGACGTCTACGCCAGCTTCGTGCTGTTCCTGGTGCCGTTCCTAATTGCCGGCTACGACGTACTCCAGAAGGCGTTCAGCAACATCCGCCGCGGCAAGGCGTTCGACGAGAGCTTCCTCATGGCCGTCGCGACCATCGGCGCGTTTGCCATGGTGCTCTTCCCCGACACCGACCCGCACATGGCCGAAGGTGCCGCCGTCATGCTGTTCTACCAGGTCGGCGAACTGTTCCAGGCATACGCCGTGGGCAAGAGCCGTAAATCGATCAGCGCCATGATGGACATCGCACCCGACTACGCCAACGTCGAGCAACCCGACGGCACACTCGAACAGGTCTTCCCCGATGACATCGCGGTCGGCACCGTGATCGTGGTCAAGCCGGGCGAGCGCGTGCCTATCGACGGCGTCATCGTCGAAGGCGAGACACAGCTCGATACCGCCGCGCTCACGGGCGAGTCAGTCCCACGCCCGGCCAAAACCGGAGACGATATCATCAGCGGCTGCATCAACATGACGGGTCTCATCCACGTGCGCACCACCAAGCCATTTGGCGAGTCCACCGTCGCGCGCGTCCTGGAGCTCGTAGAAAACGCCAGCGAAAAGAAGGCGCGCACCGAGAACTTCATCACGCGCTTCGCCCGCGTCTACACGCCCGCCGTCCTGTC
>URWS01000080.1 GCA_900551605.1 uncultured Collinsella sp.
CCCTTGCGGCGTAGTTCTTATTTAAGCCGTCCAAGTTTTGGGGTGCAGTTCACACTACGTGCGGCGGGGGCTTCCTCCGTCCTGCGGGATGTTTTCAGAGCTTTACCCTGTAGGGGCCCTGCCGCTACGTGATGCTCAGGGAATCTGGGGTGGACGGCGGCTTGGCTACGAGCTGGGGCTGTAAATCTGAATGGTTGGGTGCCGTTGTTGAGAGCGCGGGCGTTGCGGATATGGTCACTTTGGATTTGAAATGGCTTGTGTGGTCTGCGACTGTTCAACCGGAAAGTGCGTCCCGGTTTGGGGGCGGATTCTGGGATACGGTTTCCACTTGGAGCCTGTTTGGGAAACTACGGGACGGAATTTTGCTTGATTGTGGGATGCGGTTTCCGCTACGTGCCTCAACCGGAAAGTGCGTCCCGGAATTCGCGTTCTAAATGGGATGGAGTTTCCGTCCAGTAGTAAATAGGCCTCCGGAGCTGTTGCTCTGGAGGCCTTTCTCTCAATTGCAAACGAATTCGTTAGTTATTACCAGTCAGACGCTCGACGTCGTGGGCGATCATGTATTCCTCGTCGGTGGGGATGACCATGACCGTGACGGCGGAACCGGCGGCACTGATGACCTGCGGGCCGTTGCCCACGGCCTCACGGTTCTTGTTGTTGTCGATGCGCACGCCCAGCCACTCAAAGCAGTCACAGAAGGCCTTGCGGATCGACCAGTCGTTCTCGCCGATGCCGGCGGTAAAGGTGATGGTATCCACGCCCGCCATAGAAGCGATCATAGAGCCGGCCTGCTGCATGGCCTTGTAGGCGAACATATCGAAGGCGAGCAGGCAGCGCTCGTCGCCCTCGGAGGCGCGTGTACGGATGTCGCGGGCGTCGTTGGAGATGCCCGAGATGGCAAGCAGACCAGACTGCTTGTTCATCATGTCATCGACTTCCTGATAGCTGTAGCCGCCCTCGCGCTGGAGGTAGCACACGGTGGCCGGGTCAATGGAACCACAGCGGGTGCCCATCATCAGGCCGTCGAGCGGCGTGAGGCCCATCGTGGTGTCGCGGCACACGCCGTCCTCGATGGCGGCGAGCGAAGCGCCGTTGCCCAGATGGCACGAAAGCAGACGGTGGCAGCGCGAGCCCAGGATCTCCTTGGCCATCATCCACTCGTAACGATGACTCGTTCCGTGGGCGCCATATTTGCGCACATGATACTTGTCGCACACGTCCTTGGGCAGGGCGTAAGTGTAGGCAACCTCGGGCATGGTCATGTGGAACGAGGTGTCGAAGACCGCCACGTTGGGCAGCTCCGGATACTTCTCACGGCAATACTCAATCGCCGCGGCCTCGCCGTAGTTGTGCAGCGGAGCAAGCGGTGCCACCTCAAGAATCTTGGCCATAACCTCGTCGTCGACAACTGCGGAATCATCGAAGTGCCAGCCGCCCTGAACGATACGATGACCAATGCCATCAATCGTAAAGTCGGTCTTCTCGAGCTCCTCGAGCACACGAGCGATAGCAGAGCGATGATCGGGGAAAGGGACCTCCTCGGTCTGCTTGGCGCCACCGTTCTCGGAGTGGCCAAAGATGCCCATGTCCGAACCGATACGTTCGCAGTTGCCCTTGGCGAAAACCTCGCGGGTATCGGTATCCAAAAGCTGATATTTAAGGCTTGAGCTGCCGGCGTTGACAACAAGTACGTTCATGAGACTCCTTTGCAGTGCAATACGGTCGACGCAGACCCCTTAAGGCGGCCGCATTTTAATAAGAAGTTATCATATCTTGATAAATAGCTATCAGCATATCGCCCAACGAGCGCAAAAGAGGGGCCGAACGGCGCTCGGTCGTCCAGCCCCTCCCCTCTTGCAATTACTTGCCGTTGACGATGCGCTCGACGTCGGAAGCGATCATGAACTCCTCGTCCGTGGGGATGACGAAGATCTTGACCTTGGAATCCTTGGCGGACAGGCACCAAGCGCCGTCGCCGCGCAGGGCGTTGCGGGCATGGTCCATCTTGACGCCCATAAAGGCCAGACGGTCGGCCACGCCAGCGCGGACAGCCGGAGCGTGCTCGCCGATGCCGGCGGTAAAGACCAGGGTGTCCATGCCGCACATGGAAGTAGCCATCTCGGCAGCCTTGGCGGCAATCTTGTAGACAAACATGTCGAAAGCGAGCTGAGCCTCGGGGTCACCAGCGGCGGCGAGCTCCTCGACGTTGCGGCAGTCATTGGTCTTGCCACCGGTCACAGCCAAAAGGCCGGACTTCTTGTTCATCATCTCATCGACCTCGTCAAAGGTGTAGCCGCCCTCGCGCTGCAGGTAACACACGGTAGCCGGGTCGATGGAGCCGCAGCGGGTGCCCATCATGACGCCGTCGAGCGGGGTGAGGCCCATGGTGGTGTCCATGCACTTGCCGTCCTCGATAGCGCACAGGGAAGCGCCGGAACCGATGTGGCACACGACGACCTTGCGGGCCTCGCCGTTGGTCATCTCGGCGACCTTCTTGGAGATGTAACGGTAGCTGGTGCCGTGGGCGCCGTACTTACGGATGTGCAGCTTGTCGCAGACGTCCTTGGGCAGGGCGTAAGTCTTGGCGACCTCGGGCATGTTGAAGTGGAAAGCGGTGTCGTAGACCGTGACGTTGGGCAGGTCGGGATACTGCTCCAGGCAGTACTCGATAACGTTGGCCTCGGGGTTGTTGTGCAGCGGGGCGAGCGGAGCGACCTCGCGGATCTTGGCGAGAACGTCCTCGTCGACGAGGGAGGAGTCGCCAAAGTACCAACCGCCCTGAACGATACGGTGGCCGATGCCCTCGATCTTGACGCCGTTGGCCTCGAGGTCCTTCAGGACGACCTCGATGGCGACCTTGTGGTCGGGGAACTCGATGTTCTCGGTCACCTTCTTGGAACCGTTGGCAGCGTGGGTGAAGGTACCGCCGGTAAAGCAGACGCGCTCGCAGGAGCCCTTTGCGGACACCTTGTGGGACTTGGTATCGATGACCTGATACTTAAGGGTCGAAGATCCTGCGTTGACGACCAGAACGTTCATGTGTCTCCCTACTAACAGGCGGTGTGGCGCCGCCAGGTTACATACGCTTCAATAATAAACCCAAACGCCCTCGCGCTCGGGTTTATTGCGTTGATATATAAGTTATCGCTGTCCAAATACTCACGGCCTTTGACTTGTAAGACGAAATAGCGCGGGGATATACACCAAGGAAGAAATCCCGAGTGCAACAAGCAATACGACTCGAATGCCTGCAACGCTACTCAACACAGCGTTGAGCAGATAGAAAAGAACGGCACCCACCGCCACCATCTGGCTTTGAACCGAAATCAGTGAACAACGCATCGAAGAATCGGCAGCATTTTGGAAAACTGAGTATTTGATTGGGGCAAACAACGAGTACGCAACCGTCTGCAGCACATAGAACACGGGCAGCAAATTAGCCGGAGTAAGGGGAATCAAAAACAAAGCTGTCAATACTAAGCGAATGATGCCGCAAATACGCGCAAAACGGCCCTTGTCGACACGAGTAATCGCACTGGGCACAATAAACCCTATGGAGGCCGAGGCAAGGAGCTGGACCGCAATGGTCACGCCCGAAGCGACGGCGTTCATTCCGCGGCCTGCAAGCAACAGTGAGAAAAAGTCTTCCAGGGCGACGAAGGCAAATGCCTGAGAACAGTCCATGATGAACGCTGACCGAAGAATGCCATTACCCGCAATAGCAGCACAGATCATCTTCGGGCTAATTCCATGCTCAGGTGTCACCGCGGTGCCCCCTCTTCTCACCTCAGGAATACAGACAACGACAACCAATGTCAGCACCATTGCGATGATATCGACCGAAAGCCCAATGAGATACGCGCCAGCGGACGAAATGAAACCGCCCACACAAGCGGAGAGGGCATAAGACGCATAGAAGACGAATCGCTCAACGATATTAAGTCTCACGAGTTGGTCCCGAGAGATGCTATCGATGTAAATCGCTTCGATGGATCCGCTCACACATGCAACGGCAAAACCCTTGAGAGCGAACGCACCGATTAAAAGCAGAGGAGATCGGACGAGAAGCAGGGCGGCGTAGTATCCAAGCATTCCCACGACGCCAACGAGACCGCTCACCTTTCGCCCAAACCTGTCAGCAATATAGCCAGTGGGAACTTCAAGGATGAACTTGCTCACTTGATATGCAATCATCATGCTAGAAATCGCCACCATCGAGAATCCGACGAATTCAAGGTAAACCGTCAGAAAATACAAAATGGTGCTGAAGTTCGACAGAAAAACGAACGTCATATAAAGCAAAACCGTACGGTTTTTCATGCTCCGCCCTCCAAGAGTCAACAATCTGAATCGGAATCTTGGAAAAGCATGAGGGCAAAGCCGTCAGTCATGTGTTACAAGGCGTCAACATTCACTTGACGACACGAGGCCAAATGGCCTCACGAAGCAAGATGACGCAATAGGTGAAGAAATACCGTCTGGTGTCGATCGGTCCAGGCATTTTGTCGATAGCAAAAGTAGATGGGCAAGGCTACGTCATGCGAGCCTTCAATAGAGCACTCGCTCACTTCCAATCCATCTGATGCGAGAGAAGAGCCAGAAAAACTCAATATCAATCCCCCGGCTTGAAGAAACTCAGCCTGCGCCCTGCTTCCGTATTCGACATCGCGAAAGCGGAAATTAACCAGCTGAGCTTCGGGACATTGATTGATTGCATTGAGACAGGGTGACAAATTAATGGGAACAGCGAGCCTGCCGCTCAGCAACTCACGAACGGTCATAGCACCCACAGATTGATGACCCGCTGGGCATGAAAGAACCTTGAGCTCCTTTTCACCCAAGTATTTCGAAGAAAGGACACCGTCCCTTGGTTCCTCAAATGAGATGGCCGCATCCGAAATGCCAAGCACAAGCGATTCAAAGCATGTTGCCGTTGGCTGATGCCACACATCAAGATGAATCTGAGGGTGCGAGCGTTCAAACGAGTCATACCAGTTTTCGGCAAAAAGGCGCCCCCGCCCATGAAGGCAGGGGGCGTAAAGACGAAAGTGGCCGTCGGGCGAGACGCCGTCGTCCCTCGATTGAGCGTACTTTTTGAGATCGTCGACTTGTGCCAGGATCACGCGTGCACGACGCGCAAATTCTCTGCCCGCCGGAGACAAAACAGCCTCCCCCGCCGATCGGTTGAGCAAAACGATCTGATACTCAGATTCCAACTTTTTGATTGCCGACGAAACGGCCTGCGGACTCACATGAACAGCGCGAGCTGCTTTGCGCACGCCGCCATAGTTCGCTACCGCTTGAAGGTATTCGAGTTGAGAAAGCTGCATAGATTACACCAAAGGCAGCCAAGTCGACGGCCTACGCGCCCTCAGATGAGGTTCTCGCCCAAGTTCTTGCCGCCAAGGACGTGCATGTGGAAGTGCATGACGGTCTGACCGGCGTTAACGCCCTTGTTGGAGATGACGCGGAAACCGTCCTCCAAGCCCTTGGCCTTAGCGACCTCCTGGATGGCGTGAGCCATGGCGCCCATGGTCTCGGCCGGTACGTTGTCGGCGATGTCGCCGTAGTGCTTCTTGGGGATCACGAGCGTGTGGACCGGCGCCTGGGGATTGAGGTCGTCGAACGCGATGACCTGGTCGTCCTCATAGACAACGGTCGAGGGGATCTCGTGGTTGGCGATTTTACAGAAGATGCAATCACACATGGCTGGTTCCTTTCTCACAGACCAAGGTAATTATATTTGGTCAGGATGGTTAGAACGAGAGGTTGTCGTCGATGTTGGCGGCTTCGCCGTCGGCGAGCACGTCGTTGCCGTCGACATCCTTAAGGAGCACCGAGACCTTCTGCTCGGCATCGGCCAGTCGGGTACGCAGGCTCTTGAGGAGCTCGACGCCGCGGGTGTAGCTCTCGAGCGATTCCTCGAGCTCCATGTCGCCCGACTCCAAGCTGCGGATAATGAGTTCCAGCTCCTGCGAGGCCTGCTTGTACGTAAGCTGCTCGACCGGGGTCTTCTCTGCCATATCTGTTTCCTTTCCTAAAGGTCTATCGCTGTGAAACGCGGCCTACTCGACCGCATCGACGGTTGCCTCCACGTTGCCGTCCGCCATACGCACGCGAATGGCATCGCCGGGCTTAAAGGTCTTGGCGCTCGTAGCCACACCATCATCGCTATATGCGATGGAATAGCCGCGGGCAAGCACCTTGAGCGGCGACAGGGCGTCGAGCGAGGCTGCCGCACGGCCCAAGTCGGACGCGGGTTTGCTCAACATCGTGCGTCCCTGATGCTCCAGACGGGAACTCGCGAGCGTGAGCGCATGGCGCTTGCCATCGAGCCCCGAGGTGCTTGCGACCAAGCGCTCGGGCAGGCGCTCGAAGTTGGAGCAGAAGGCACCGACCGAGCGCGCAATGGCGACCGACAGGCGATCGGCCGTCAGGGCAAGCTCCGACTCGCGACGCTCAACCATAAACGTTGGATCGTTCAGGCACGGGCGGCACGCGGCCGCATCGAGCGCATCGCCCAAGCGCGCCGTATAGGTATCCCAGGCACGCCGACCACGCTGATCGAGCATCTCCAGATCGACCTGATCCGACCCGATCATCGAAGCCATCGCAGCACCTAGGCGCTGATGGCGCGTCTCGAGCACATCCGCCAGCTCTGTCATAGCCGGTGCCACGGATTCTGCCGCCGCCGTTGGCGTGGAAGCGCGACGGTCGCTCACCATATCGCAGATCAGGGTATCGGGTTCATGGCCAATACCCGTCACCACAGGCACGGGACCTGTCTCTTATACACATCTCCGAGCC
>URWS01000081.1 GCA_900551605.1 uncultured Collinsella sp.
CGAGATTCGCCTTAGTCTCGTGGGCTCGGAGATGTGTATAAGAGACAGTCCTGGGCGAGGCCATTGCTACCGCCGAGGAGTGGGCGGGCACGGGTATGGGTCTGGAGGTCGATCCCAAGAGCCTCAAGTGCCATAAGCGCCGCGAGTACGAGCGCAAGGAGTACATGGAAAAGATTGCCCGCACCACGGGCCTTACCGTGACCAAGCTCAACCCGGCGACGGCGGCGCTGGCCTCGGTGACGCAGAAGTTGAAGGCCCACCGTCACCAGATTACGCAGCTGGAGCGCACGCTCAACACCATGTGCGGCACCACGACGACCAAGCGTCGCCGTACGCTTACGCACGGGCGCCAGCTGGTACTCTCGACGCTGCAAAACCATCCCGAGCTTGCCCAGAACATGCAGGTGAGCACGCCGGAGTGCGATTTTGACAAGTGCACGTCGTGTGGCGAGTGTGTCAACGTGTGCCCCACGTTTGCCTGCGATTTGGTGGGAAGCGGTCGCTTTGCACTGGAGTCCACGTATTGCCTAGGTTGCGGGGCCTGCGTCAAGGTGTGTCCCGAGCATGCGCTTAAGTTGGTTGAGCATGATGCATCCAACCTGGTCGTCGTCGATCCCGAGGCCGAGGAAAAGGCCGCTCAGAAGGCCAAGGCCCACGAGGAGGCCGAGAAGGTCAAGGCCGAGGCAAAGGCCAAGCTCGACAAGATGCTCGATCAGGTGGAGAAGCTCGCGGACTAGTCAGCGAGCTCCATCTCTGCTTCATTTGCGCCGCCGCGGTGTCCGGATTCGCCCGGATGCTGCGGCGGCGCTATACTTATGCAGTTTGAAGTACCTGTATCAAAAGGAGCTGTCGTGTCCCTTTCCATCGGTATCGTGGGCCTGCCCAACGTGGGCAAGTCGACGCTGTTCACCGCGCTTACCAAAAAGACCGGCCTTGCCGCCAACTACCCGTTTGCCACGATCGACCCCAACGTGGGTATCGTCGACGTGCCCGATAGCCGCTTGCAAAAGCTTGCCGACATCGTTAACCCGGGTCGTATTGTGCCGGCGACGGTCGAGTTCGTCGACATCGCAGGTCTGGTGAAGGGCGCTAACGAGGGCGAGGGCCTGGGCAACCAGTTCCTGGCCAACATTCGCGAGACCGACGCCATCTGCGAGGTCGTGCGCTACTTTAAGGACCCCAACGTCATGCGTGAGGTGGGCCGCACGGGCGAGTTCGTCGATCCCGCCGGCGATGCCGACACCATCATGACCGAGCTCATCCTGGCCGACATGGGCACGCTCGAGAAGCAGCTGCCCAAGCTCGAGAAGGAGGCCAAGCGCGACAAGGAGCTCATGCCCAAGTTTGAGGTCGCCAAGCGCCTGCTTGCCTGGCTCAACGAGGGCAAGCGCGCCGCGTCCATGGAGATGACCGACGAGGAGCGCGCCGCTGCCAAGGGCTTGTTCCTGCTCACCATGAAGCCCATCCTGTATGTGGCCAACGTAGACGAGGACATGCTCAACGAGGACCTGGCGCCCATCGATGGCGTCAAGCCGCTGCCGATCTGCGCCAAGATCGAGGCCGAGCTTTCCGAGCTCGATCCCGAGGACGCTGCCGACTACCTGGAGAGCCTGGGCCTGGAGCAGCCCGGTCTGGACGTGCTCGCTCAGGCTGCCTACAAGCTGCTCGGCCTGCAGTCGTTCTTTACGGCTGGCGAGATGGAGGTCAAGGCCTGGACGGTGCGTCAGGGCGCGACCGCCCCGCAGGCCGCCGGTGTCATCCACACCGACTTTGAGCGTGGCTTTATTAAGGCCGAGGTCATTGGCTACGACGACTACATCGAGCTCGGTGGCGAGCAGGGCGCCAAGGCTGCCGGCAAGCTGCGTATTGAGGGCAAGGACTATGTCATGGCCGATGGCGACGTCGTGCACTTCCGCTTTAACGTGTAAGGACGACGCATATGTTTAAATATGGCAAAAAAGCTGGCTACATGGGTATTGCGCTGCTCGTACTTGCGGTGATTCCGCTGGTGGTCGCAGCGTGTGTTATCCCCAACATTGGTCCCGAGGTGGCAACGAAGTTTAATGCCGCCGGCGAGGTGACGCGCTGGGGTAAGAGCTACGAGCTGCTGGCACTGCCGGTGCTCAACCTACTGCTGAGCGTGGCGACGTATTTTACGGCGGGACGCCAGGCTAAAAACAATGATGACTCCGCCGCCATGGCGCGCATCGTGTGCGAGCGCTACCTGCGCAACGGCTGCATCACGGGTGTGTTCCTCAACGTGATCAACGTTTACTTTATGTACTCGGCGATTACCGGAACGGGCTTTGGCTTTGGTTTCTAGCTTGTCCTTTTAGGCAACGAGCCTGCACGCATATTCAATGGCTGCTGCGAGGCCGCCGCTCGATCGTGGTTTAAAGACCATGTCGGCGGCGGCCTCGTTTTCGTATCCGGCGCCGCGAAGGGCAAGTGCGATACCGGCTTCCAGGAGAAGGGGCAGACCGCGTTGGCTGGTTGCGATCACGGCAGCCTGATTGAGCGAGCAGCTGTGCGCCTGGCATTGGATAGCAAGTTCACCTTGCGCCGGGCAAGGGACCAGAACGGCGGCGACGCGACTTGATAGCAATGCAAATGCTGTGCGCTCATCGGGCGAAAGGCATTCGGCCTCAACGACGACGAGCTTGAGCGGTGCGCTGTTTGTGCGAAGCGTGGCTCGGTACATGCGGACCGAAGAACCCGACATAGAAAACTCCTGTGTATTCGGCAAAACGTAAACTATAGTTTACGTTTATGTTCGGCTCCATTTCAAACTCGGCTGCATGGACGAACGTGCGAAACAGATTCTTGGCAGGCGGGTCGAAGAGACACGCAGAGACCTTGGTATCTCCAAGGTTGATTTTTGTGTGGCAACAGGAATCAGCCGACCCTACCTCGACCGAATCGAAGATGGGACGGCAAATTTCACGCTCAGGGTTCTATTTAAGATCGCGCCCACACTCGGCATGACGGTGTCAGAGCTTCTCGAGGGCATTGAATAGAAGATGCCTATTGACCGGTGGTTACACCATCGGGATACGGTCGTGGTTGACTTGGCTGTAGAACAGGCGCTGAATTTCTGACGCATCACGTGACTGGCCGAGTGCCCACATGGTCTTGGCCACGAGCGTCTCGGTGGTCATGTCATCGCCGCGCAGGATGCCCGGATGATCGGCGTAAGCGCGGCCGACCTCATAAACGCCCAGATCGAGGCCCTCTTCGGGGACCTGTGTGGTCATGACGACGGTGCGACCCGAATCGACCCAGCGGAAAATCGCCTCCTGGAACGACTCGCCCGACTCACCAAACTCGGGGATACCGCCAATGCCAAAGGTCTCAAGGATTACAGCATCGTAGCTATCGGCTAGGGCGTCGAGGATGCCCGGGTTTACGCCGGGCGTAAGCTTGAGTACAAATACGCGCGGGTCGATGCTGTCGTAGAAATGCACCGGGTTTTCGTCCTGATGCGTGCCGTGGAGCCCGTTGCGCACGATACGGTCATTGCGGATGTAGGCAATGGGCGGATAGTTGACGCTAATGAATGCGTTGAAGCTCATGGTGCGCTGCTTGCGGGCGCGCGTACCGGCAATGGCGACGCCGCCAAACACAATCGACACATCGTGCGAATGCTCGTCGAGTGCATAGAGCAGGCTCTGGTACAGGTTGAGCTTGGCGTCGGTAAAGGGGTTGCCCATGGGCTTTTGCGAGCCGGTGAGCACGATGGGCTTGGGGCTGTCCTGAATCAGATAGGAAAGCGCCGCCGCGGTGTAGCTCATGGTGTCGGTGCCGTGCAGAATCACGAAGCCGTCGTGGTCGGCATAACCCTCGACGATGACGTCGCGGATACGCATCCAGTCACTGGGGCGCATATTGGTGCTGTCGATGTTCATGGGCTGCACCACGTCGAGCTCGCAGAGGCCCGAGATCTCGGGGACGCTCTGGGCGAGCTCCTCACCGGTCAGGGCGGGGGAGAGGCCGTTGCCGTCCTCGGTCGATGCAATGGTGCCGCCCGTGGCGATGAGAAGGATGCGCTTCATGCTGGTATTCCTATCGTATTTGCCGCCGCAGAGGCGGAGTCGTTCGGCAGTATTGTGGCACAGGGCGTCCAATGTTCAAACGTATTACATCATCTGTAACGTTTGGTAACACTTCAATCGCCGTCAAATAGGGCCCAGGTCGTGCGTTTGCCGTGCGCTGATGGCTGCGAGGGACGAGAAACCCCATATAACGTGTACACTATGAAAGCTGTTTTCGTTTATTCGCGCGGGTGGGCACCGGCTCCCCGCCAACAAGAGGGGGAACCATGGATCAAAAGGCTTCCGCAAAGGTCCTCGTACTCGACTTTGGTGCGCAGTACGGTCAGCTCATTGCCCGTCGCGTCCGCGACCTCAACGTGTATTCCGAGATTGTCCCCTGCGACATCTCGGCCGACGAGATTCGCGAGATGAACGCCTCTGCGCTCATCCTTTCCGGCGGCCCGGCTTCTGTGTATGCCGAGGACGCTCCGTCCATCGACCCCGCCATCTTTGACCTGGGCCTTCCCGTCCTGGGCTTTTGCTACGGCCATCAGATCACGGCCGTGACGCTCGGCGGCAAGGTCGGCCACTCCGAGGTGGGCGAGTACGGCCGCGCCACCATCACGCGCACGGCCGGCGCCAAGCTCTTTAACTCTACGCCTATGGAGCAGACCGTGTGGATGAGCCACCGCGACGCCGTTTCCGAGGTGCCCGAGGGCTTTACCGTTACCGCCAGCACCGACGTGTGCCCGGTTGCCGCCATGGAGTGCCCCGAGCGCAAGATTTTCACCACGCAGTTCCACCCCGAGGTCAAGCACTCCGAGTACGGTCAGCAGCTGCTGAGCAATTTCCTGTTTGAGATCTGCGGCCTGGAGCCCAACTGGAGCATGGACAACCTGGTCGAGACCATGACGGCCGAGTTCCGCGAGAAGGTCGGCGACGACCGCGTGATTCTGGCCCTGTCCGGTGGCGTCGACTCCTCCGTCGTAGCTGCGCTGGGCGCTCGCGCCGTGGGCAAGCAGATGACCTGCGTGTTTATCAACCACGGCCTGCTGCGCAAGGGCGAGCCCGAGCAGGTGGAGGAGGTCTTCACCAAGCAGTTCGACGTCGACTTCATCCACGTTCACGCCGAGGACCGCTATGCCGAGCTTCTGGCCGGCGTGACCGAGCCCGAGGAGAAGCGCCGCATCATCGGTACGCAGTTCTGGAAAGAGTTCTTCGCCGTGGCGCAGCAGCTCGAGACCGATGGCAAGCCGGTCAAGTACCTGGCTCAGGGCACTATCTACCCCGACATCATCGAGTCCGGCGCTCGCAAGACGGGCGGCAAGACGGCCACCATCAAGAGCCATCACAACCTGATCCCGTTCCCCGATGGCGTGCACTTCGACCTCATCGAGCCGCTCGATCACTTCTTTAAGGACGAGGTCCGCGCGCTTGGTCTGGCGCTGGGCCTGCCGGCTCACATCGTGTTCCGTCAGCCCTTCCCGGGCCCGGGTCTGGCCATCCGCATCATCGGTGCGGTCGACAAGGAGAAGCTCGAGATTCTCAAGAACGCCGACGCCATCGTGCGCGAGGAGCTCGACGCCTACAACCAGCGTCTGTTTGAGCAGACCGGCGAGCGCAACTCCGAGCACAGCTGCTGGCAGTACTTTGCGGTCCTGCCCGACATCAAGTCCGTCGGCGTTATGGGTGACGAGCGCACCTACCAGCGCCCGATCATCCTGCGTGCCGTCGAGTCCAGCGATGCCATGACCGCCGACTGGGCCAAGCTGCCCTACGACGTGCTGGCCCGCATCTCTGGCCGCATCGTTGCCGAGGTTCCCGGCGCCAACCGCGTGTGCTACGACATTACATCTAAGCCGCCCGCGACCATCGAGTGGGAGTAGGCTGATAGGGTTCTGACCTGCACTTTTGAGTGCCGCACTGTGCCGCTGAGTTTCGTTTCGTACGAGAGTCATGGCAAAGCCGCCAGCGACGGCGGTGAGTAAATACGGTAATCTGGCCTCCGTTCCCGCGTTGGGACGGAGGCTTTTTCTTTGCCGTTTTACTCCCTTTCACCTGCGATTTCGCGATTTACTCCCCGTATTTCAAGACGACAAGGCACGGGGCGGTATTCGGAGGAACGGGAGTAAAGATTTATCCCGAATGAGTAGACGCGCGATTTTTGTCCCCGAGAACGAAACGAGGCCGTTTCGGGGCCCGTGAAACTCAAATCGAACTCAACGGGCGTTTTTACGGTCTCCGTACGGCGTTTCCCCAGGTGGTTAATGGGGAGTAAAGAATCTCGCCGCCTCAATGAAAACGGGAGTAATCAGGGGAAATGCCGCAGTGTACTGCCGTGTGCCGCCATGTAAGCCACCGCGTCATTTACTCCCCATTTACGCTTGAAATGCCTTTGCATGCAATGGGGAGTAAAAACTCAGCTTACGCAGGAGCGAGCGGAGCTCACCGCCTAGCCTGGCGTCCTGATTCGGTTGCGTTGATTGCGAAATGCGGGGAGCCGTTACAGCAAGGCTTTCCAGTCCTCGTACTCGTCGGCGTCGATCTCGCCGTTCTCGAGCCGTGCGCGCTTCTCTGCCCACAACTTGATCGCCATCGCGGCTTTGGGCGCGTGCGGCGCCTTGGGGTTCAGGGAGAGCCCCGTGCCGTCGGCTGCGGGCACGATGCCGAATGAGTCCTC
>URWS01000082.1 GCA_900551605.1 uncultured Collinsella sp.
GGCTCGGAGATGTGTATAAGAGACAGGCTGATCAAGGCCATCAACGTACTGCTCTTTAAGCTCGAGGGCCAGATTATCCAGCGCCACCCCGAGTTCGATATGACCGACCGCCTGTTACTCGACAAGATCGATCACGACACCGGCACGGTCACGCTCGCCGACGGCAGCGTGTGGCCGCTCACGACCAACGACTTCCCCACCGTCGACCCGGCGGACCCCTATACGCTCACGCCCCAGGAGCAGCACATCATCGACAAGCTCGTGTCCGAGTTTGTCACCGCCGATCACCTGCGTCGCCATATCGATTTCCTCTATTCCCATGGCTCGATGTACAAGGTCGCCAACGGCAACCTGCTATTCCACGGCTGCGTGCCGCTCAACGAAGACGGCACCTTTAGCAGCATGAACTGCCTGGGCACCTGGCACGCTGGCCGCGATTATCTCGATTTTTGCGACCACATCGCCCGCCGCGCCTGGCGCGTGGGCGACCGCGACGCTCTCGACTGGATGTGGTACCTGTGGATTGGCTTTAACTCACCCGCCAGCGGACGCCTGGTGCGCACCTTTGAGCGCGCCTATATCGCCGATAAGAGCACCTGGGTCGAGCCGATGGACCCGTACTTTACGCTTACCAAGTCGCCCTCGGTCTGCGATGACATCATGCGCGAGTTTGGCGTCGCGCCCATGGCATGTTCACCGACCGGCCACATCATCAACGGCCACACGCCCGTTAAAACCACCAAGGGCGAGCAGCCCATCCGTGCCAACGGCAAGCTGCTGGTCATCGATGGCGGCTTCTGCCGCGCTTACCATCCCAAGACGGGTATCGCCGGCTATACGCTCATCTCGAGCTCGCGCGGCTGCCGCCTCAAGTCGCACCGGGCCTTTACGACGGTTGCCGAGGCACTCACGCGCAATGTGGACATCGAAAGCGAGACCAACCGTTTTGACCAAGCAGACCGTCGCCGCATGGTGAGCGACACCGATACTGGCGCCAAGATCCGCAGCCAGATCCAGGACCTGCGCCAGTTGCTCGATGCATATAGAAACGGTGCTATCGAGGAGCGCGCCTAGCACCACCCGCGGGGATTGGCTAAACTTGCTAAGTTTGTCATCCCCGCGGCGCTTCGGCGCCAGCTTAAGGCAGGTACCATGCAAAAGCTCCTTGCGCAGATCATGAAATTTGGCGTCGTCGGTGTCATTGCCACGGTTATCGACTTTGGCATTATGAATCTGCTCCACTACGGTCTGGGCCTCAACATCCTAATCGCCAACACCAGCGGCTTTATCATCTCACTCATCTTTAACTACCTCGCAAGCATGAAATACGTGTTTGCGCACAAGGAAGGCATGAGCCGCCGCCGCGAGTTCATCATCTTTGTCGTGCTGTCAGTGATCGGCCTGGCACTCAACGACGGTATCGTGCTGACACTCAACGCCGGTCTGGGGCTCGAGGCCAATATCGCCAAGATCTGCGCCACCGCGCTTGTCATGGTCTACAACTTTGTGACCCGAAAGGTCTTCCTGGAGGGCGACGAGACCAAGTAACTCGCAACCTTACAACCTTACGATGCCCACGGACAATGCGCGCTCAGTACAGTATCGCCCGTGGGCATCGTTCGTTTACGGGCCATTTTTCAACGTCTGCGGATTAGCTCTTGAAAATTTGACGAGTTCGTATAGTTCTTGGCAAAGACCTTACGTTTCCCTTGCAAAAGCTCTAAAGTATCCTCTGCTCGATTCATCAACGCATTGGATGTGATTACGTGCGCAAGGCGCTGGCACAACCTCATACCAAGCAGTTCCTCAAGTTTGCCGTCGTGGGTCTTATCTCCTTTGGCATCGACTGGGGCATGCTCATTGCGCTCGTCGAGCTGTTCCACCTCGACTTTTTGATGAGCACCACGGTTTCGTTTATCACGTCCGTCGTGGTCAACTACTGGCTCAGCATGAAGTACGTGTTCGACCACCGCGAGGGCATGAGCCGCAAGCGCGAGTTCACGATCTTCACCATCCTGTCGGTGATCGGCCTGGGCCTCAACGACCTGTACATGTTTGTGGGTGTCACGTTTTTGAGCATCGGCTACCAGGCCATGAAGGCCATCGCAACGTTCCTCGTCACCTGGTACAACTACTTCAGCCGCCGCTTCTTCCTCGAGGGTGCACGGTCGTAGTCGATTCACTATTTGCTTGAATGTATAACCGGTTGGAATTCCCGTTCCAACCGGTTTTTTGTTTGCCGAGAGACCCGGCGACCCAGTCCTCTACGCATGGAAAACGGGCAGCCCGGATGTTTGTCCGAACCGCCCGTTTGGTGCGATATGTCGAGGCTCCTAGCCTGTCACGTAATACCAGACCACGCTGTCGCCATTGGAGAGAACGTAGTTACTGCAGGCCGTCATGGGCGTTGTGCCGTTGACGGAGTACATCCAGCCGCTCGTGCCGCCGTACTGTTTCTCGGCCAAACCGCCAATCGCGGAGACATACGTGCCGTACGATGAGCCGCGTGCGTTGACAGAAAGGCCCAGCGCACACAGGGCATCGTAAACGGTGGCGCCTTCGTTAAAGGTAAAGGTGCCGCCAGAAGACACAGGATTGCCCACAGCGCTCGATGTGACCGAAACCGTCACCGTTACGTAGTTGGACTCCTGCGAGCCGCCCTGTCCGCCCGAGGGAGCGCTTCCTCCATTAGAGCTGGAGGCCCCATCAGACGACTGACCGCCGCCCGAAGAAGCACCGCCAGACACATTGGGAGTAACGCCGGCTCCCGTATTCTGGGCAGCGGATTTATCTCCAGACTTCTTGCCGCCCTGACCATCGGACTTCTTGCTATCCGAGCTTTTATGCGATTCCTTGTCCGAAGACTCAGAATCGTCCTTGCCGTCGTTCGAACCCTTGGACTCGTCTTTTGCATCATTCGATGACTTGGAATCCTCGGAACTGGCCTCGCCCGAAGTCGTAGTCGAGCCAGACGCCCTGGTGTCCTTGGTGACGACGCTCTCCCCCGTCACGGTCTGAATGATCCAGTCGATGGACCAGGCACCGCTTGTGGAAGGATGGACGAAACCCAGCGAGACGACGATCAGAATGGTGCACGCGGCAGTCAGAACGCCAAGGAGCGCCTTGCGACGAGGGGCGGACGCCGCCGAAGCGGCGCCCTGTTGCTTTGCATCGTCGAACTGAATGAACGAGGAATCTGGTTGCTTAGGGTCAGCGTCCTTGGATTTATTGGACACAGCCCTCACCTACCGACGTTTGGTGAACACGAACACGCCGACGATGGCGAGACCGATGACGCCGGCGGCGATGCCAACGATGGCGAGCGGATTGGTGCCAGTCTCCTGCTCGGAAGCACCAGAGGACTTCTTAGCAGTGGTCGTGGAAGCAGCACCCGTATCGGACTTGGAATCGGACTTCTTGTCGGACTTGCTGTCCTTCTTGTCAGACTTCTTGTCAGACTTCTTCTCGTCCTTCTTATCGGACTTATCGGAGTCCTTCTTGTCGGACTTGTTGTCCTTGGTCTCGGTCTTGGTCGACACCGTCGTCTTGGTCATCGGCTTATGACCCGGGGCGACAGCGCCGCCAGCCTGCTGGCCCTTCGTGCCGGAGCCGGAGCCTGTGCCAGTGCCAGCGCCGGAACCGTTGCCAGCGCCACCGTTGCCACCATTAGCGCCAGAACCGCCATTACCGCCAGGGTTAACGGCATTCTTGGTCCACTTGGCATACAACGTCAGGTCGGCCGTCACCGGCGTGCTGAAATCATACGCCTGCGTGCAAGCCTCATCGGTATACCAACCGCCGAAAGTGTAGCCATCGCGCGTCGGATCGGCTGGCTTGACCAGCTTGCCATCGGCCGTAGCAACAAACTTAGTGTCGCAAGCAGACCCGCCATTGGAATTAAAGGCAACCGTCCAAGACTCAACGGCCCCAAGCTTGAACAGCGTGCCCGAGTCATTGATGTAGTACAGATTGCCAGATGCATCGGAAATGACCGGAGAGTCACAGTACTGGTAATGGCCAGCCGCATCATAAATCTGCGTCGCCTCTGCATCGCCGAGCGTATAGCGATACACGCCACCACCAGCAGAGTAGTTGACGTAATCCTTGCTATCCGCGCTGTTAACGGTGAAGTACACATAGGTCTTGCCGCCCTGAACACTCACCAGCGGAGTAGCAGCAATACCGTTGAGGCCAGCCGGCAGCGCCTTGCCGTCGGCAGCAGCGACCATCGTGGTCTTACCCGTCTTCAGGTTATAGAGAACCAGAGCAGAGCCAGTAGCTGTCTGTCCGCCGACAATCAGATTGTCACCAGACACCGCAGGGGCGCTCAGATTATTCGTAAGGCCCAGATCAACCGTCTTCTGCTCGCTCAGTACACCCTTCGCCGAAAGCGAAATCACATGGAGCTTTCCGTCGTGCGTCATCTGATAGAAGGTCGAACCATTGGACGGATCGGCAATGCAATCGGCATTTGCAACAGCGCCGAGCTTCATGGTCGAAACGACATCGCCCGTCGTCTTATCAATGCACTTAAGCGTGCCCGCGCTCGTAGGAACGATGGCATACTTATCCGTCAAAGCCGCACCAGTCCAGTAATAGCCCTCGGCAGGGTCGATGTTCTGCCAAGAAACTTCGCCCGTGGCAATCTTAATGCGTGCAAAGGAGCCGTTGCCGTAGGTCGCGTTGTAATTCTCGTCATACGAAATATCGACCGAGCCTACATAGACGTACTCGCCGTCCGAAACGACGGTGCAGGAGCTCTGCGTCAAGTCCGTCAAACCAGGCGTCAGCCACTTGCAGATCAGCTTGTCTGCAGTAATCGCCTGGACCGCACCGCCGTTGAGCGGAACGATGATAAGGCCATTGGTATAGATCGGACGAGAAGTATAGCTCACCTTGGAGGCAAGCGGCGCAGAGGCAACCTTTTTGCCCGTGGACGAATCGATCTTAATGAGCTCGTTCTCGGTCGCGATATACACAAAGCCGTTAGCGATGACAGGCTCGCTGCAGTTGGCATACTGCTGACCAGACTCGGCCTTCCAATCGAGGGCCCACTTAAGACCGGCGGCCTGCGCAGGCGTCTTGGCATCCGTTACGGTCGAACCGTTGCCACTGTTGCCGTAGCCGGCCCACTCGGCATCCCAATCAGGGGTCGTCGCGCTCGGGTCCACGACAATCTTGTCGGGATCGGGCATGGCCGAATCGTCGGTGGTATAGGCAAGCGTAACCTTATCGCCGCTCTTGAGCGTAATCTGATTGGCGCAGAGTAAGGAGGGCTCTCCGTTGATATACAGGTGCCAATATTTATTGGTCGCAGCATCCCAGGCATACGGCTTGTGATCGAACGGCGAGTTGATGGAATTGAGGAACCAGTACTCACCACTCTGGGAGCCGTTGTACGTAACGCCCTTGGCCTTCAGGACCGTCTCAATAAGGTTCTGGGCAGTAGAGCCTTCGGGCAGGGAAACATTGCTTGCCGAGCCCCAACGAGTATTGTTGCCGTTGACATCGGGACCGATAACATCGACAGACCCAAAAACCTGGCCAGGAAGGGCATCGGCGTCAGCACCATACATAAAGGTGACGGCGTCACCCTCCTGGAGCTTGTAGGCACCGGCGCCAACGTCGGCGAACTTGCCATTTACGTAGAAGCGCCAATAGCTTTTGGTCGCAGCATCCCAGCCATAGGACTTATCATCGAACGGCGAATAAATGCCGTTGAGGAACCAGCCCCAAGACGATTCGCCAGCATCGAGAGTAAGGCCGGTCTGCTCAAGGAGATCCTTGGCAGTGGAGCCTGCCTTGAGGCTCGTCTGGCCCGTCGAAGCCCAAACCTGCTGCTTGCCGTCCTTGTCCTTACCAAGTACCTGAACGGAAGCATGGACGGAATCAGAGGGCAACTGGTCGCCCCAGCCACCGTAGAACCACGTAACGGTATCGCCAGCATGAATGGTGACATTGTCTGCCGTGTAGTCGCTCGGCTTGCCGTTGATAAACAGCTGCCAATAGGTCGAATAATCGAGCGGCGTACCCAGCTCAACGCCGTTGTACTTAAGGCTCAGAATGAAGGAGCCCGCAGCAACGGCGTCAATATCATTCGCCTCGAGCGCGACCTTCGTAAGGTCAAGCGCGCTCGAACCGGACGTCACCACATACTGCGCGTTATCGACCCAAGTCTGAGTCTTGCCCTGGGCATCGCGACCAATGACGGTCACATTCGCAGCAAGCTGGTCCTTAACGACAGGGGACGCGCTACCACCCGTAAAGGCAAACTCAATCTTCTGCCCCTGGGTGAGCTTGACGCCGCTCGCGCCAACCGAGGAAGACGCGCCGTCGACGAACAGCTGCCAGTAGGCATGAGTCGTCGGATCGTAGGCAAGCGTGCGGCCATCTGTCGGGGACGTGATGCTTTTGAGGTAGAAACCGTATGCCGTGTTCGGATCGTACTTCGCCTTGAAGCCCGTCTTCTCCTGCAGCTTAATGAAGGCATCCGCAGCCGTCGCGCCCTCATCGAGCTTGAGCTGCGTAGGTGCCACCCAGGTCTGAGCCTTGCCGTCGGCATCGGTGCCGACAATCGAGAACGAGACCTCGACCTGCTTCTTGGCAGCATCGCCTGTTTCTGTCGGGTTCTCTGTCTGGACGGCAGTCGCGGCGGCAGATCCTGCTTGGCCAGTGGATGCCGTCGAAGACTGTTCGCTCGTGGCAGGG
>URWS01000083.1 GCA_900551605.1 uncultured Collinsella sp.
GATGCCATGTAGTCGGCCACGATGGCGTAGCCGTCCTCTCCACGGTCCTCCATCTCGCGAAGCAGTGTCACCTTCTGGAAATGCTCGATGTCGAGCGTCATGCCGAGCAGGGCGTGGCGCAGCTCCTGGTCGAGCGCCGCGAGCAGGCGCAGCTGGCCGAAGTCGAGGTCTACGTAGCGGCCGTCGCGCGGGCCTCCCTCGTATTTCGAGAAGAGTTTGCGGTAGGATGCGAGCTTGAAGAAGTTGCACTTGTCGCGCAGGTAGTCCGCGGCCTCTTCCTCGGAACACAGTTCGAAGGCTACGCCCTTCTGCTTGAGGTGCTCTATCTGCTGCTCGATCGTGAGGATCGGCTTCCTATCGTGGGGTTCGGCCATGCTCGGTCTCCTGTCATTGATTTGAGAATCCTATTCTACCAGCATGTTTGCCCTGAATCCTGAAGGCCCGTTCGCCAACTCATAAGCAAGCCACCTGAGACTACTCACTTTGTTCACGAATGGCGAAGACCTGCGACCTGGGGTTTTGCAAATGGCGCGCAAGCCACCCGCGTTAATTCACTTGCGATTGCAGCTGGCGGCTTGCGGGCAAAAGGGCGGTTGAGTTTCAAAACGGGCGTTTTCGGCGCCATCGAGCATCCAAAGGCGACCCGCCGCGCACTTTGGGACAAAAACAAAAACTCAAAGCCCTGAGTTTGAAAAAAGTTTTTGAGGTTGTCCCAGCTTTTGTCCCCGAAGCCGACGAAACGCGACATCGCGTCATTCGGCGGCACGCGTTCCGTGTCGATGCCGAAAACTGGGTGTAACTGGAGTGACGGGACGGAAGAACCGACGCCATCGAGTGGGAATAAACGATATTCGTTGATTTCAAGCCTCTGACCTGCGAAAACAGGTCGGGGGCTTCTTATTTTGCAACCTCTGTGCAACCTTTGCGGTTTCGCGCCCCGTGAACAGGGGACGTAGCACTGTTCACGTCTGGGCCCATGTCGGCACCGATCAATGCCCGCGCTGCTTCTGCTTGCGCTTCAGCTTCCGCTGCTCGAAGCACGTCGCCCGGGATTCCTCGCCAGAGGAGAACTGACCGTTCCTTGCGAAACCGCGAGACCAGCTATATCCGCTTGCTGCGGGCTTGCTTGAGCCAGTTCCTCTTGAAAGAGCCTATACCTCCGAAGAACTTGTTGTACGTCTCACCGTTCTCCTTTGCCTCGCACTTGACCAAGGCAAGTTCGATGGTGCAGAGGTAATCCGCCACTTGCTCGAGGCGGTAGTCGGTCATCGAGGTCTTGCGGCGTCGGACGACCCCTTTTGAGAGGACCTTGCCCACCGAGCCGTCTCGCCCACGGAACAGAAGGAGCGCATCCTCGCGACCTTCGGCGACCTGTGCTGCGAGATGGAGGGCTGCACCATCGCGCAGGGCCCTTTCCAAAGCGAAGTGTCGAGCCGAAGTGTTGAGCGTCGGCCCTGAATGTTCAATGGCCGTTGTTTTCTGCCCCTCAAGTGGTGAACTTCTCCTCGGGGCTGTTGATTCCCCCACGCGCCCTCTTCCGTTCTCTGTGTTCCCCTTATACTCCTTGTACAAGGAGGTAAGAAGTCATGGACAAGACCGCACAGGACAGCTTGGCAAAGAAGCCCGTCGACATGAGGGACAGGATTCTCGAGCATCTCGAGGCCCTCACCTCTGCCGTCTCGCTCGACGACCTTGCCCGTCTGTCCACCTCCGACATCGCCGAGACGCTCATCATCTCCAGGAGTCTGGCGAGCCAGTACCTCAACGACCTTGTTCGCGCCGGCCTTGTGGTTAAGGTGGCGGGCAGGCCTGTCCGTTATTTTCATCGCCGCGCGTTCCAGAAGCGTTTTCAGGTAAAGCTCTCTGCAAGCGAGTACGCCTCGCTCGCCGACCTCATCCAGGCGACGGGAATCGCCGATCACCGTGACTTCGCGCGTGCCGTGGGCTTTGACCTGAGCCTCAGTTCCGTTGTCGAGCAGTGCAAGGCTGCGGTTCAGTACCCTCCGTTCGGCCTGCCCATCCTCTTGAGCGGCGGCGTGGGTGTCGGCAAGTCTTTCCTTTCTCGTCTTGTGTACGAGTACGGCAAGAACCAGGGCTTGCTGTCCCGCGACTCCTCCTATGTGCGCATCGACTGCGCCGGGGTCCCGGACGCCGCCTCGTTCAACGGGCTTCTTGACGAGTCGATCGCGAAATCGCGCGGGGGTGTGGTTTTTGTCAACGGCATCGAGGCACTCTCTCCCTCTGCGATGGAGCACTGCCTTGCGACGGCCCTCGGGCTCGATGCCTCCCAGGATGCGCCGCGCGCTCGCCTCGTTCTTTCGACGACGCTTTCCGCCGATGATCTGAAGGTTTCCTCGGCCTACAGCAAAATGCCCATCTGTGCCCGTGTCCCCTCACTCAAGGAGCGGACCCCCGAGGAGCGCGAGGATCTCATCTTGAGCTTCCTGCGCAGCGAGGGGTGCCGAATCGGTTCTGATGTGAAGATCAGCCGCGGCGCATACCGTTGCCTCGTGAACGCGGACTTTTCCGATAACATCGCCGGCTTGCGCGCCTGCGTGACGAACTGCTGCGCCAAAGCGTTCCTCAATCGCGAGGGCGACTACGTCGTCGTTCGCCCGTATCTTCTTCCCAGCGGGCTCCTCTCCTCCGCGCAGATCGATCAACAGCCCGACGATGGCGTTCTGATCGACGCGTCCCTGGATGCCGCCGAGAGCACAGGGCCGGTCGAGCAGGCGCTCGATGCCCTGTGCTCTCTCGATGAGCGATTCTGCGCCGGGGAGCTCTCTGTCTCCGAGCTCGTCTCGCAAGCTGTCTCCGCTGTGCGCGGCGTTGAGGATCACTTGATCTTCGGCCGCGGCGTTACCTCCTCGAGGTCGCGCGCCTTCGAGCGCATCGTGGGCGCGGTCCTTGCCGACGCAGGCTCTTCTTATGGCATCGAGCTTTCGAGGAAGGTCGCTTTTCTGCTGGCCCAGGAGATTTGCCTGCAGTTGTGGCCGGGCATCGGCCTGGCTAAGCGAAAGTCTGCCTGTGCGGAGCAAATCTCCCATCTCCTCGATGCCGTGACCTCCGAATTACCGTTTGCCTCGAGCGTCTCCGATCAGGTCGCCGCAGACGTGGAAGGGGCGCTGGGAATCTCGCTCGATCACTTCACGAAGACGCTTCTGACGCTGTGCGTCGCATCGGAGTCTCGCGACGCGAAGGCCCTTCGGACGCTCTGCGTCATCTTGTCCCACGGCTACTCAACGGCGACGAGCATCGCCGACGCGGCGAACCGTATGCTCGGCATGCATGTGTACGAGGCGGTCGACATGCCCTACGACCAGCAGCTGAAGGACATCGTCGGTCCGCTCCAGCGCCTCGTCGACCGCCATTCCTACTGCACCGGGGTCGTGTTCCTCGTCGACATGGGCTCCTTGGAGGAGGCCTATAAGGCCCTCGAGAACGTTACCGACTCCACTATCGGCGTGGTGAACAACGTCTCTACCGGTCTTGCGCTCGAGATCGGGGTCGGGCTGCTCGGCGGCAAGTCCATCGCCGAGGTTCTTGGCGATGCGACCGCCGCGTGCGTGACGCACTGCAAGGTGATCGAGCGCATCAACCGTGAGGACGCCATCGTCTTCTGCTCCGAGTCCGGGGTCGACGCGGCCGAGAGGATACGCCAGCTCATCTCGCAGAGCCTCCCGCGCACCATAGGCGCGCGCCTGCTCACGAGGCCCTTCAAGCAGCTTGTCGCGAACGGGTCGAACGACGCCGTTTTCTCCGAGCACCGCGTCTGCGCCGTCATCGGCACGGGAGACCCCGGGGTCGCCTCCATCCCCTTCGTCGCCCTCGAGGACATCATGTCGACGGCGTCCGCCTCTAAGGTCGATGCCGTGTTCGGCAGGTGGCTTGACGCTTCCGAGCTCTCTTCTTTCCACGAGAAGCTGCTCTCGAACATGACGCTGCAGAACGTCATCCGCTCCATCACCATCCTCGACCCGGAGCGGCTATTCCACGAGATCGAGAGCGCCGTGCACGAGCTTCAGCGCAGGACAGGCGAGAAGATCGGCAGCAACGCCATCATTGGGCTCTACGTCCACCTCTGCTGTCTCGTCGAGCGCCTTGTTACCAGAAACCCCATTGAGACCTACGTTGGCCAGGACCGCTTCGAGGAGGAGCGTGCCGATTTCATCGAGTCCTTCAGGCAGAGCTTCTCGAGTATCTCGACGCGCTATCGCGTAGAGGTTCCCGTAAGCGAGATCGCATATGTCTTCGACTACATAAGCGTGAGCGCCGCCCCGGCGCGAGAAGAGCGCCTCGGCTCCTCGGACCTCCTGCTCGACGAGTGACCTTCCCCGCGCCGCCGCAAGCTGACCGCGCGTCCTCAATAATCCGATAACCCCTTGCCCGGCGCGAATCCGGATAGCGCCGAGGCAGTACCGAACGTAAAACTTCATTTGATAGGAGCAAACATGAGTGTTGTTATGGCACGAATCGACAATCGCCTGCTTCACGGCATCATCGTGACGCAGTGGGCCCCGGTGTCGGGCGCGACCCGAGTCATGGTCATCGACGACAAGGTCGCCGGCGACGAGGTCCTGAAGTCCACTATGAGGATGGCGCGCCCCGCGGGCATGGCCGTCTCGATCATCTCCGAGCAGACCGCGCTCAAGAACTTCGCGGCGGGCAAGTACGACCGCGAGAAGGTCTTTGTCATCGCCAAGGAGCCCGAGACGATCCTTCACCTGGTCGAGTCGGGCATCGAGCTCCCGTCGCTGATCGTCGGCGGCTCGCTCGTCAAGGAGGGCGGCGTCCAGCTCACCCAGCGCGCCTATGCCTCCGCCGAGAACGTCCAGAGCTACAAGGCGCTCATCGCCCGCGGCGTCAAGGTGACGGCACAGTTCGTGCCCGCCGACAAGCCCGTCTCCGTCGCCGACCTCATCTAAGGAGGGATCATGGTCAACTTCACTATCCTGCAGGTCGTCCTTTTGACCCTGCTGGCCTTCATCAAGCACGTGGACTACTACGGCATCCCGATGATCTTCGTCAACTATGCCGTCTTCTGGGGCCTTATCACCGGCGTCGTCATGGGCGACTGGCAGACCGGTCTCGTCATCGGCGGCACCATCCAGCTCATGCAGCTCGGCGTCGCGGGCTTCGGCGGCTCGTCGATTCCCGACTACGGCACGATGGCCATCATCGCCACCGCCTACGGCGTGACCCTGGGCGCGGACACGGGCCTCGCCATCGGCCTGCCGGTCGGCATGCTCGGCATCCAGCTCGACGTCATCGTCAAGATCCTCAACGGCTTCGTCGTCGAGAAGTCCCAGAAGTTCTGCAACGAGGGTAAGTTCAATCAGATGAACGCCATCCTGTGGGTCTGCCCCGCGCTCTTCGGCCTGTGCGCCGCCCTGCCCGTCTTTGTCTCCGTGACGCTCGGCCAGCCCGCCGTCAACTGGCTCCTCGAGGTCATGCCTCAGTGGTTCCTCTCCGGCCTCACCCTCGCCGGCAAGATGCTCCCGGCCATCGGTATCGCCATGCTGCTCCGCTACATGCCCACCGGCAAGTACTTCCAGTACCTGCTCGTCGGCTTCTTCCTCTCGGCCTTCCTGAACGTGCCCATCATCGGCGCCGCCATCGTCGGCGTTGCCCTCGCGATCGCGTTCTACCAGCGTGCCGAGAGGGACACCGAGCTCGCCGCCCACGCTTCCGCAGACGCCTTCATCGGAGAGGATGAGTAACCATGGAAAACGAGAACATCACCGCCGTCGCCGAGGGCAAGCCCTCCGGCTACAAGGTCACCAAGAAGGATCTGCGCAACGCGAACTGGCGCTGGCTCATGAGCGTGTGCACCTTCAACTACCAGACCCAGCAGGGCGCCTCAGTCGCCTACGCCCTCTCGCCGGTCCTGAGGAAGATCTACACGAACGACGAGGACTATAAGCAAGCGCTCAACAACCACTTCCGCTACTACAATACCCAGCCTTGGCTCGCCGCCATCATCCTTGGCGCCTGCGTGGCCATGGAGGAACGCGACGGCCTAGCGGCGGCGGACGCCGTCCAAGACCTGAAGATCGGCACCATGGGACCGCTCGCCGGCGTCGGCGACTCCCTGCTCATGACCATGATCCCGACCATCATGGGCTCCATCGCTGCCTACATGGCCATCGAGGGCAACCCCGTGGGAGCCGGCATCTGGTTCGCGCTCATCCTGGCCATCTTCTGGGTCCGCATGCACGCCCTCGAGTTCGGCTACAAGCAGGGCGTGAAGCTCGTCACCGACTTCAGCGAGAAGCTTCCCAACCTCACTGCCGCCGCCTCCGTGCTCGGCCTCACCGTGGTCGGCTGCCTCATCGCCTCGGTCATCGGCGTCACCTGCCCGATTAGCTTCAGCTTCGGCGACGTTTCGATGGAGATTCAGCCGCTGCTCGACAAGATCCTGCCTGCCATGATCCCCGCCGCCATCACGGGAAGCGCGTATTACCTTCTTACCAAGAAGAACGCGAGCATGACGGCCCTCATCCTCGTGGTGATCGTCCTCGCGATGGTCGCCTCCGCCGCTGGCATCCTCGCCTAGCTTCGACCCAAGAGATTGGTGAATCAATGAGAAAGATAGTTGTGGCGAGCCATTCCCTTCTCGCCCAGGGCTTCAAGGACACCCTCGAGTTCCTTACGGGTAAGAGCGACGCCGTCAACGCCGTGTGCGCCTACGTGAACGAC
>URWS01000084.1 GCA_900551605.1 uncultured Collinsella sp.
GTCTCGTGGGCTCGGAGATGTGTATAAGAGACAGTTGGAGTCCTGTGCTGTGGCGATGAGCGTCTCCGAGTCGATGCGGTCGCCCAGCGTGCGGTTGAACGCGGCCATCCAGAGCTTAACGAGCATGGACAAGACGAGGGCGGCTAAGGAGAGCACCGAATATGCAGTGGGGGAAGGCTTGATGATCTTGGTGACCGACTCAAGGATCAGGTTGATGCCGACGGCGCAAACCAGGACGGCGACAAACAGGCCGGCTAGGTACTCATAGCGGCCGTGGCCATAGGGGTGACCTTCGTCGGCCGGGCGGCTGGCAAGTCGGAATCCGAGCAGGCTCACGATGTTGCTCGAGGCATCGGAGAGGTTGTTGAAAGCGTCGGCGATGAGGGAGACGGAGCCGGCGAGCAGGCCCGCGATGCCCTTGGCCAGGCACAGGGTGATGTTGAGGCCAATGCAGACGAGGCTTGCGGAAAAGCCCGCGTTGGTGCGGCAAGATGCATCGACCGGCTCGCTCTCGCTGCCGGGAACAAGCGTATGTACCAGCCGATTTACAAATAGCATAGCGGTCGTCCTCACAATCATGTTTAAGGGGATAGTGTAGCTCGCGCGGGGGCGCCGTGCACCGATGCTCAGAAAATGCAGCAATAGTCTGCCGGTGCTAACGAGCGAGCCTTCTCGTCTGCCTGGGTGGTCCATTTTGGGCCACATGGGTATGGGCATGTGCCTGCTTGCTCGACATACTTAATGTCGACAGCCCCTGTGCAAAGGAGGACGTTTCCATGGACGAGATGTTTGCCATTAAATGTCAAAACTGCGGCGGCCCTATGTACTCGCATCAGGCTAAGCGCAGCTTTGAGTGCGCCTATTGCGGCACGGTCGTTCCGTGGCAGGCTGATGCGGGGGAGCCCAAGAGCGCCCTGGGCATTCGCCATACGCCGCTGACGGTGGTGGATGGACTGCTCAAGCTCACGCATGTGTCGCAACTCGAGCGCCCGGAGGACCCGGACTGGTATTTCTTCAATTCGCACTGGCGCAATCAGTCGGTCCTGGAACATCTGCTGTGGGAGGATCGCGGCACGGCGCAGGAGTTCCAAGAGGCCACGCATGTGAGCATTCCTTGCCCCTTCTGTGGTGCGTCCTTTGAGGGCGAGTCGACCCAGCGCGTGTTTGAGTGCCCGTCCTGCGGCAACAAGATCGGCATTGCCGACCTGCTCAAGCCCGGTACCTTCAGCAAGCGTCTGACCATGGGCGTGGGTGCAGAGTATGTGCCGGAGCAGGGCATTCCCTGCGAAATCTCGCCGCAGCAGGCACGTGCCAACGCACTGCAGCTGGTGCGCCAGTATGCGGAAGCCTTTGCCGGGCACGACGTGGAAGATGCGATCCAAAACGACATGATGCTCTTCTATTTCCCCATGGCGCTGGCGGACCTGCGCATGATGGCGTCCTTCCCGGGCAAGGGCCTGAGCAAGGAGACCCTGGTGTACTACGAGGTGCTCGACTGGGCGTATCCCAGGGCAAACTACCTGGACGTTCGCCTCCTGGGCATTTCGGAGCCGTGGGACTTTGCCAAGGTCGGTCCGTTCGATCCCGCCATGCAGGAAGGCGACTTTCGCGTCGTCTCCGTCGATGCATCTACCAAGGACCAGGTGGTCATTGATAAGCTGGCGCTCGACGTTGCGGGCAACGACGCCGAGGCTGTACTGGGGCTCAATAAAAAGAGCATCCGCACCTGGGCGCGCAAGGCCCGCAAGCACAAGGACGGCCTAGTTATGGTGCCGGTGTACTTTGTCGACCGTCCGGCAACGGATAGCCGCGACGGCGAGCAGGTGCGCATCGCCGTAAACGGCCAGACGGGCCGCGCGGCCGCGGTGGTGTTTAGCGACAAGCGCGAGACGCATATTGTGGCGCCGCTCAGCCCGAGCCTGCATCTGTCCGGTGAGAGCACCGTGCACGCCACGCCCGTCGAGGTCAAATACGTTAAATCGCCCTTCCTGTACCAGATCGTGCGCCGTGGAGGCGGCGAGCAACCGCGCCAGGTTGCAGCGGTTGCCGAGGGTTCATACCGAGAAGAAAAGCCCAAACGCCGCGGTCTGCTGGGTGCGCTATTTGGGAAGTAGGGGAGTAGTGCCGGTTGTTGCCGTAAGGTGATGGCCGGGGGTGCGGGGCAGCTCTCAGGAGTGCGGGCTGCCGTCTGATTGTTTGAGGGTGCCAGATGTAAATAAACAGTGGGGCGGCTGCAAAAGAGCCGCCCCACCGGATAAAATCAAGGTGTGCCGCGGAACCCGCTCCTCAGTCGGTCAACTTTGGAAGCGCGGACAACGCAGGTGCTATCGTCTAAAGGGCCGGCTGCAACCGGCCCTTTTCTGTGACAGCCAATGGATCCACATCAGACGAAGGCCGCGTCTTTGCCTGTCAGGTCACGCTCGCCAGCCACGGCTAGAATGTCGTTGCCGGCGTCCATGACCGGTATTGTTTCGTAGCGTGCGTCGCAACCGCGAGTGCGCCTGCGACGGCTGCGGTGGTTTCGGTCGCAACGTGCTGCTACCCTTGCGTTTCGCCATTGGTCGCTTCGTTGATGGCGCGGTACTCGGCGTTTAGTTCGCGCGCCAGCTCTTCCTTGCTTGGAAGATACGGCAGGTATTTGGCGGCAAACACTTGGTCGTTGTCTTCGGGCGGCGTGTACTCGACGATCGAATCGCTTTTGTCCGCGCAGAGCACGATGCCTATGGGCGGATTGTCGCCTTCGTTCATGAGCTCGCGCGTGTAGTAGTTCACATACATTTGCATCTGGCCCAGGTCCTGATGCGTAAGGTCATCGGTCTTAAGGTCGATGAGCACGAAGCAGCGCATCAGATAGTTGTAAAAAACAAGGTCAATATAGAAATGGCGCCCATCAAAGGTGATGCGCTTTTGGCGCGCCTCGAAAGCGAAGCCACGGCCAAGCTCCAGCAGGAACTTCTGAAGATGCGTGATGAGCGCCTGCCCTAGATCGCTCTCGCGAAACGTAGCATGTCCGAGAAACCTAAAAACTCCAGTACATATGGGTCGCGGATGATATCCTCGGGGCGACGAGCCGGGGCGCTCTCTTGGATTTCCTGGGTGACGGCCTCTTTGTCCTTGCTGGCAAGTAGGCGCTCGCGGAACATGGTGTTGATCTGGCGTTCGAGCTGACGCGTGCTCCAGCGAGAATCGGCGCATTCGTTCATGTACCAGGTGCGAGCTTCGGGGTCAGGAATGCGTATTAACCTGCGATAATGTGTCCAACTCAATTCGGGACGCAGTGAGTCCCGAATTGGAAATGCAAGATAGAACTGACGCATTTTACGCAGCTCTCTTGCTTCAAAACCTTTACCAAAATCCTTGGTAAGTCTGATTGCGAGGGTCTTGAGCAGCGCCTCTCCATACTTGGCGCGCCCCTCTCCGCCCTGCTCATCAACAATGCTCTTGCCGATCTCCCAATATGCCTCAACCATCGCAAAGTTAACGGCGGTATAGGCCTTGTCGCGAGCGGCGTTGAGAATCGAGGAGACCTGCTTGTAAAAACCTTCGGGTACGATTGCCGATTCTTCACGGTTTACCAGTTCGCCCATCACTGTCGCCCCACTTTCCTCTTGTGGAATGCATCTTTATCGCATTTAGTTTAAAGCCTCGCGCGGACACGAATTGCTGTGCTGTCTGGCACCTTCGCATGGGAGCCTTGCGGTGGTTAAAATGTGACCATAGAGGCATTTTTAGCGAACCCCGCGGGAGTGACGCGTATGGACAACAACACCTTGCTGTTTCAGGACAAGGGTTCGGGCGGGTTTAAAGACGTCAGGATTTACCCCAACCGCATCGAGGTGCTCAAGAAGGGCACTTTCGGCGGCAAGCATATCGAGATTGTCTACCTTAAGGACATCGCGGGCGTTAACAGGATCAAGGGCCGCAATGTTTTTCTGCGCAACAGGCTGTTGACTGCCTGTGTCTTTAGCCTGAGCAGCCGCTCCCAGGCCCAGGAATTTGTGAACGTGCTGAACATGGTGATGTAGCCGACGTCGGCGTTCGGGCCAGACTTACGCCCGCGCATCTGGCGGCACGGTGGCTGGTCGTTCAACCTGCGAGGCGTCCTTTATGCGCTACTCCTTCATGTCAAAAATAGGGGCGCAGAACGGTATCCTGCGCCCCCCGATTGAGTCGATGTGTCTGAAAGCCGGCTTGCCTATTCGCTGTCGTCCCCAGCGTTTTCGCGGTCACTGGCAAGCATTGCCGCGCCGGCGACCGTTGTCGCCACGGCGGCAGCGGCGAGCCCGGCGGCGATACCAGAGCCGTCGCCCGTGTCGGCGAGTTTTCCGGTCGAGCCCTTGCTCTTGTTGCCGCCGCCGTTCTTGTCGGCGCCGTCTGCGTTGGCGCCGGTACCGGTGCCGGTGCCGCCCGCGTTGCCCGAGGCTGCAACGGTAAAGCTTGCGGCTCCGTCGCTGGCGAGCGTGTAGTTCTGCGCCGCGTCGCCCAAGAGACCGTTCACGCGCACCCAGTACGTTCCTGCGGCAAATGTTTCGCCCTCGGCCATTGCCGTGCCCGGAGCGCCGTCCGCGTCGTGCACAAACTCGAGCTGGGCCGTGCAGGCATCGGTTTCGAGCTTGCCCTCGAGTGATGCCGCAATCTTGGCGCGCACGTCTTCGCCGGCCTTAAGGCCTTCGAGTCCCTCAAAATGAGGCGTCAGCGCACGTGGATCGATATCGATGGGCACAGGGCCCTGCAGCCCCGTAACAGTCTCGTTGCCCAGGGCGTCGACATCCACATATTCGATGACAAACGCATGTCCCGAGGCTGCTACGTTGAGTACGTTGCTGCTGTCGACAAGGCGGAAATGGCCCTCGCCAACGGTCTTGCCATCTTGGAGCGAGGCATCGCTCAGCGAGTCGCCGTACGTCATGCGCATGCGGGTCGGGAGATAGCACGAAACGGTTTGCTTGTGCTGCGCATCGTTGTAATTGCGCTGGTAGATGCTCCGGGCCAGTGCCGCATCAACAAAGTCGGATGCGATGATGCCAATGTGCTTGCGGCAGTCCGCCTTTGTGCTCTCAACTCCGGTATTGTTTATATACGAGCTCTTGTACAGGTGCTCGTTGACCACTCGCGCTGCGGTAAAAGGGTTGTTTTGCGTGCAGCTCGTGTAGTTGATAAACCAGCAGCGCTCCGTTGCCTGCACCGTTGTCCCGTCCGCGGCAGTGATATCTACGGTGCTGCGCTCGAACTCGGACGCTGCCTTCAGGGCCATATCGACCCAGTCGATCTTACTGGATCCCGTGCAGTCGTAATGGTCCTGGGCATATACCTTGGTGCAATAGGGCTCTTTGGCACCCGCATTGCCCGCAGCCTCAAAGCCTCGCGCGTCTTGGACGAGGCACATGGACTTTCCGGAATGCGCCTTGATTTTGTCGTCCCATTCAGTGAGGTCGAGGCCCCACGTGTGGCCGTCTACGCTGTCGCCGGCGAGTTTAAATCGACGCAGCAGGACGATCTTTCCGCGCACCTCGTTCAGTGTGGGGACATGGCTCGACGTATAGAACAGATCGGAGTTATTGCCCATAACATTGGCGAAAGCCGTCGTAACGCTTTCGTCGGTAGCCTCGTCGTTGCCTCGTGACACCAGCATGATGAGCGCTTCTGACGGGTGTTCGTTCAAAAATGTTTTGAAGTAACCGATGACATCGGAGAGTTGCATAAAGCCCCCGTCTTTTTTGTGCAGGTAGCATATTCCATGGTCGATGCCGGGGTCGCCGTTCTTGTCGTTCTTTCCAAGTCGGATATCAAAATAGCGAATGCCTTCGAGCAACTGCGTGGGGATGTAATCCTGCTGGCACTTTGCAAGCGAGGTTTGGGGCTCGGTGTCGTTGTCGACGCTGCAGGTGCCCGAATCGTGAGTTCCCGGGATGCTCAGTTCGTCGAGGTACTTGCTGCCATCGACGTGGCTCATCCAACATGGTCCGTCGACGTAGCTGCTATACGTGGTCCAGTCGATGCTGCTAACTGTGGCATTGGTCTTGTCCATGCTGTAGCCGACAAGCTCGAGCTCCCACGGAATGCTCTTACTCTTATGGCAGATCTTATTGTTGTCCTGGTCTTTGCCGTCCTTTTCTATGGCCAGGTACTTAATGTCTTTTTTCTCGGTTTCTTTCTCGACCGTGCGGTCTCGGATGATATAGGTACCGTTTGATTGACGCTCGAACGCAAAAGAGCGACTGGCCTTGCCGTCATGCTCGCCACTCCATACGTGGATGACCTTTCCATCTTTGTCCGAGTCGCCATCGACCGACCAAATGCTGTAGCCCGTCTTCTTGTGCTCTTCGAAATTGAGCAAGGTGCGGATAGCATACCAGTTTGTATCGTCATTCTTGGTCGTTACGTTCTCAAGGATGAGCTTGCTGGACGTGCCGTCATTAAACAGGTGGCAGACGTTGCCGATGACGTTGCCGTCTTCGTTGACGCTCGCGGTGCGAAAATAGCCCGCGGGGCGAAGACGAATGACGAACTTGTCGAGGTTGGCCGCCGATGTGGGTGCGTCTTCTGCAAATGCCGCGCGCATGGGAAGGCTGTCTCTTATACACATCTGACGCTGCCGACGATCGCATAAGTGTAGAT
>URWS01000085.1 GCA_900551605.1 uncultured Collinsella sp.
GCACTTGCCCTCGCACTGGTTCTCCTGCGGGCAGACACGGCCGCAGATGGCGGGAAGCATGGAGTCCTCGCGAATGGTATCGAGAGCGCCGCCGAAGTCCTTCTCGCGGATCTGCTCGATAAAGCGGGGGATGTTGATGTTGACGGGGCAGCCCTCAACACAGAACGGCTTCTTGCAGTTGAGGCAGCGCTCGGCCTCGGCCAGCGCCATCTCCTCGGTGAAGCCCTTGTCGACGGGGCGGAAGTCGCAGGCGCGCTCGGCAGCCGGCTCCTCGTTATCGGGGGTGCGGGGCGACTTCATATCGGCAACGAAACGACCGTTAACTAGTGGCATGCGCAGCTCTTTTCCTCATAGGCCTTGAGGGACTCGCCCTCTTCGGAACGGTAAGCGGCCTGGCGGGCACGAAGGTCATCCCAGTCGACCAGGGTGGCATCGAAGTCGGGGCCGTCGACGCAAGCGAACTTGGTCACGCCGCCCACCTCGACGCGGCAGCAGCCGCACATACCGGTGCCGTCAACCATGATGGGGTTGAGCGACGCGGTGATGGGGGTGTCGTACTTCTGGGCGGTGAGGGTCGAGAACTTCATCATCGGAACGGGGCCGACGCAGAAGACCTGGCTCACGGCCTTGTCCTGCAGCAGGCGCTCCAGCGGAGCGGTGACAACGCCCTGCTCGCCGTAGGAGCCGTCGTCGGTGGTGATGTGGATGTGGTCCTCGTCGAGGAGCTCGCGGAACTGGTCCTCCATGAGCAGGAGGTCCTTGGTGCGGGCGCCCATGATGGCGTGCACCTCGTGGCCGGTCTCGACCAGGTGCTTGGCGACCGGGAAGGCAATTGCCAGGCCGACGCCGCCGCCAATGACGGCGCAGGGGCCCTCGGCCATCTCGGTGGGAACGCCCAGCGGGCCCACGACGTCGCGCAGCGACTCGCCGGCTTCGTAAGTGGACAGCATCTCGGTGGTCTTGCCGATCACCATGAAGATGAACTCGACCCAGCCCTCGTCACCGTTCCAGCCGGCCAGGGTAAACGGGACGCGCTCGCCCGTCTCGTTGGCGCGAACCATGAGGAACTGTCCAGCGTGCGCATGCTTGGCGATTGCGGGCGCCTCGATGCGGAACTTGAACACCTTCTCCGAGAACTGCGTCTTCTCCAGGATCTTATACATAGAACCCCTCTCTTGTTAGGGCTGCCGAACCGTGCCTCCACGGAAATGGACGGTAGCCCGAGTAAAACCGTACGCGCACAGGCGTTGTGCAGACATACGGTGCAAATTATACCCTCATGGCAATGTCGCTTACGTGTTTCTTTGGCAGGTGGGAAAAGTGACCTGCCAAAAAGGGACAGGTTTATTTTGGTCGGTTTTATCAGGCAAAACGGCAAAGGGGGCCGGCCTCGCGCTTCGTTGAGGCCGGCCCCCTTTGGGGCGTTATGCATGTATGGTGGCAGCATGTTTATTGCGATGTATCGACTGCGGCGTTTCCGCAGATAAAAGCTGCCAAAATAAACCTGTCCCTTTTTGGCAGGTTTTAGTGCTTCCCGTTGGCGGAAGCGGCGCCGTTTACGTGATCGCGGGCGTAGATTACGCCGTGGACGATGGCCAGACCGGCGGCATCTGCGGCGCGGGCGCAGGTGTCCTGGAAGTCCTCGGCCTCGCGGGCGCGCAGCTGCTTGAGCACGTAATCTGCCACGGCCATCTTGCCGGGAGGGTTGCCGATACCGGTGCGGATGCGACTAAAGTCGCGGCTGCCCATCTTGTCGATGATGGAGCGCAGGCCGTTGTGGCCGGCGTGGCCGCCGCCCACCTTAACACGTACGTCGCCGGCGGGAATGTCGAGCTCGTCGTGAATCACGAGTAGCTCCTCGGCCTTGATCTTGTACTCGCGGCAGAGCTTGGAGATGGGGCCACCCGAGGTATTCATATACGACTGCGGCTTGACCAGCACGATCTGGCGCTTGCCGTTCTCTTCCTCGGCATCGTTGATATTAATGAGCGCGACCTCGGCGCCTGCCTGGTTTTTCCAGTACGTGACGCCGGCCTGACGGGCCAGCTTGTCAATCGCCTTAAAGCCGGCGTTGTGGCGGGTCTCGGCATACTCATCGCCAGGGTTGCCAAGTCCGGCAACCATGCGAATCTTAAGCGGCTGTGCAGCTGCCATATTTGTCCCTTCGTTACACAAATAGTTCAATCAACGACAAAGGCTACCACGCCCGCCGAAGGCGAGGAAAGGTTGCAGCAAAGTCATTTCAGAAAACAGCTGCCCCGAGACAGCAGGAAGCCCCGGACACGCCGGGAGGGGTTATCAAAGCGAACATCCCGCAGCCGCAAAGCGGCGAGGACGTTCGCGTGATAACCCCGCAGGCGTGTCCGGGGCTTCCGGAGGGATGCGAGGGTCGAGCGACTACAGCGCGAAGTCGCCGCCGACGAGCGTGGAGACGGGCTCCTCATGGTAAACGGCGGAGATGGCCTGAGCGAACTCCTCGGCGACAGAGATGGTCTTGATCTTGCCGCCGACCTCGACGGGAATGGCGTCAGTGACGACGCACTCGACGATCGGGGCGTCGTTCAGGCGTTCGATGGCCGGGCCGGAGAAGATGCCGTGGGTGGCGCACACGTAGATGTCGCCGGCGCCCATGGCCTTGAGCTCCTTGACGTTGGCGCACAGGGTGCCAGCGGTGTCGATCATGTCGTCGTTGATGATGCAGGTCTTGCCCTTGATGTCACCGATGATGCCCATGACCTCGGCGGCGTTGTGGCGCGGACGGCCCTTGTGGGCGATGGCCAGGTCGCAGCCGAGCATGTCGGACAGCTTCTTGGCGGCCTTGGCACGACCCACGTCGGGGGAGACGACAACCAGGTTATCGGTGTCGAAGTGCATGTCGTTGTAGTACTGGCCAAACAGAGGCAGTGCGGACAGGTGGTTAACCGGGATATCAAAGAAGCCCTGGATCTGGCCCTGGTGCAGGTCGAGGGTGATGATGCGGTTGACGCCGGCGCGCTCGAGCAGGTTGGCGACGAGGCGGGCGGTGATGGGCTCGCGCGGGCCGGCCTTGCGGTCCTGGCGGGCATAGCCGTAGTGGGTGATGACGGCGGTGATGGAGCGGGCGGATGCGCGCTTGGCAGCGTCGGTGGCGATGAGCAGCTCCATGAGCATGTCGTTGACGTTGCCGCCGGCCACGGACTGAATCAGGAAGACGTCGGCGCCGCGGACGGTCTCGTCGTAGCGGGCGTAAATCTCACCGTTGGCGAACTGCTTTAGCGTAAGGCCCGAAAGCTCGACCCCAAGGTACTCAGCAATCTTCTGAGCGAGGGGACGGTTGGAGGAACCGGAATACACGCGGATGGACTTGCGCATATTCTCCGACTTCTCGGGATCATTAATCGGCATTACCCTTCTCCTTTATATCGAATGCCATATAGATGCCTTGTTGCATTGTAACCGCGCGACGGGGTTTATCGAGTCCTGATAACGTCTTTACCGTCAACGGACACGAACCGACCACTCATCCGGTTGCGCAGGTCACGATAGAAAAAGGAGCCGCCCCCATGGGAACAGCTCCTTAGATGCTTGGTAAAACGTTATACCTCGTCGTCCTCGTGCAGACGGCGGCGATAATCGGCGGCCCAGCCTTCAATATTTACCTGACGGGCGCGGCCCAGACCGAGCGCGTCGGCCGGGACCGGCTCGGTGATGACGGAGCCGGCGGCCACGAGCGCGCCGTCGCCGATCTGGGCGGGCGCGACCATCATGGTGTCGGAACCGATGAAGGCATCCTTGCCGATGACGGTCTTGTGCTTGTGCACGCCGTCGTAGTTGCAGGTGATGGAGCCCGCGCCCACGTTGACGCCGGCGCCCATGGTGGTGTCGCCGATGTAGGACAGGTGCGGAACCTTGGAGCCCTCGCCGATCGTGGACTTCTTGATCTCCACGTGCGTGCCGGCCTTGGAGCCGTCGAGCATGTGGGTGCCCGGGCGCAGGTAGGCGCGCGGGCCGCAGTCGACGCCGTTCTCGATGACGGCTTCGATGGCGATGGTCTCGTCGATGGTGCAGCCGCTGCCGACGGTGGTGTCGGTGAGGCGGCTGTTGGGGCCGAGCTGGCACTCCTCGCCCACGGTGACGTGGCCGATCAGATGCGTCTGCGGCCACACGACGGTGTCGCGGCCGATGGTAGCGTCGGGGCCGATCCAGGCCTGCGTGGGGTCGATGAAGGTAACGCCCTCGGCCATCCAGTGCTCGTTGATGCGGTCGCGTGCAATGGCGGTAAGCTGTGCGAGCTGGATGCGGCTGTTGACGCCCAGGCCGTCGCGGTAGTCGTCGCAGTGGAAGATGGAGACCGCCTGGCCGTGGCCCTTGAGAATCTCGAGCATGTCGGGCAGGTAGTACTCGGACTGCGCGTTGTCGTTGCCGATCTCGTTGATGTGGGCGGCGAGCTGCGCGCCGTCGAAGGCGTAGCAGCCGGCGTTGCACTCGAGCAGCGTGGCGGCCTGCTCGGGCGTGCAGTCCTTCTGCTCGATGATGCGCTCGATCTGGCCGTCGGCGCCCAGCTTGATGCGGCCGTAGCCGAAGGGGTCGGGCGGGGTCATGGTCATGACGGTGCAGGCGAGCTCGCCGGTGGCGACGGTCTGTGCGAACTTGGCGACGGTGTCGGCGGTGATGAGCGGCAGGTCGCCGTTGAGCACGACGACGGGGCCTTGCGTGATGCCGCAGGCCTCGAGCGCGACCTTTACAGCGTGGCCGGTGCCCAGGCGCTCGGTCTGCTCGACGCACTCGACCTTGGTGGCGCTGTTGGCGTAGGCGCCGTCGATGAGGGCGCGCATCTCGTCGGCGTGGCTGCCGATGACGACCACGACGCGGCTGCAGCCGGCCTTGATGGTAGCGTCGACGATCCACTGGACCATGGGCTTGCCCAGGATCTTGTGCGAAACCTTGCAGTGGTTCGACTTCATGCGGGTGCCCTCGCCGGCAGCGAGGATAATTGCGGTTGCGTCCATGTGATCTCCTGTTACGTTATAGAGACGTGTGTTTGGAAACGATACACGGCGCAATATGATACCGCAGGCATATGATGAGCGCGTAACGTTTGACGCGTGACGGCCGATGTCGCTGCCGTCGGCGTGGCGTTTGCACTGCTTGCGTGCGGCGTTGTCGGTGCTGCGGAGCTGTCGTTTGAGCGAGGGGACGGGGGTGCCCGTGGGCAACATACGAGAGGAGTTTGGCGGCGAGCCCGTTGCGGCGTTCTCGATGTCGCATCCGGCTGTGCCGGCACTCTATATAGTGCTGACGCTGGGGCTCACCATGTTCTCGATGCAGCCGGTGCTGATTGCGCTGTCACTTGCGGGCGGGCTGGCGTATGGATTTGCGACGCGTGGGGCTGCCCGCACGCTGGGCGCACTTCGCTGGCAGCTGCCGGTGATTTTGATCGTTGCGGTGCTCAATCCGCTGTTTAGCGCCTCGGGTTCGACGGAGCTGTTTCGCATCGGCATGCGCGCGGTGTATCTGGAAAGCATGGTATATGGCCTGTGCATGGGTGGGCTGTTTGTGGCGAGCGTGCTGTGGTTTGAGGCCGCGGCGTCGATGCTCGAATACGACAAGGTGCTCGCGCTGCTGGGCAATGCCGTACCGGTGATTGCGCTCATGATCTCGATGTGCATGCGGCTTATCCCGCAGTTTTTGCGCCGCGGCCGTACGGTGCTGGCGGTGCAGGACGCGATCGATGTGCCGGGGCGCACGCCGGCCGACCCCGTGCGCTCGCGCCTGCGGGCGTCGAGCGTGTTGATGGGCTGGGGCATGGAAGATTCGCTGGAGCGTGCGGACGCGATGCGCTCGCGCGGGTGGGGTGCCGCGACGCGTCGAACGACGTATGCGCGGTATCGGCTGGGGCGCAGCGACGTTGCCGCGCTGGTTGGGCTTGCACTGTTTGGTGCTGCCGCCGTGGCGGTGGCGTGGACCGCGACGACGCAGTATTCGTTTTATCCGCAGCTCTCGGTGCCGGCGCCGTGGCCGGGCTATGTCGTGTACGCTGCCTGGATGGTGCTGCCCTGCGCGTTGCACGCGATTGATGAGAAGAGGTTTGGCTGATGGCTCGGTTGGATAGCTGCTCGGTAACGGGCGGGGCGTGCGGCTCCGATGTGCCTGCGATTGAGGTACGGGGCCTGAGCTTTACCTACCCCGGGGCTGAGGCGTCGGTACTCGAGGGGCTCGACTGGTCTGTTCCCCAAGGTGCATTTGCGCTGCTTGTTGGCGGTACCGGATCGGGTAAGTCGACGCTGCTGTCGCTGCTCAAGCCCGAGATCGCTCCGGCGGGCGAGCGCACTGGCGAACTGCGCGTGCTGGGCGAGAACGTTGCCGACATGGACGTGCGGGCATCGGCGGAGCGCGTGGGCTATGTGTTCCAGGATCCCGAGAACCAGATCGTGTGCGAAACCGTGTGGCACGAGATGGCGTTTGGCCTGGAAAACTTGGGGCTAGCGCGTGATGAGATGCGCCGTCGCGTAGCTGAGACCAGCTATTTCTTTGGGCTGGAAGATTGGCTTCACCGCGATACTGACACGCTTTCGGGCCTGTCTCTTATACACATCTGACGCTGCCGACGATCGCATAAGTGTAGA
>URWS01000086.1 GCA_900551605.1 uncultured Collinsella sp.
GAGCACAAGATCTCCAACGAGTCTCCGGTCGGTCACGCCATCATCGGTCACGGCGAGGGCGACTCCGTCGAGGTCGTTACGCCTTCCGGCAAGACTCGCGTCTACACCATCGCCAAGATCGCACGCTAGACCACGGTCCCGCGTAAAGGTATGTTTTCGCTCCCTGGGACCGAATCCTGGGGAGCGTTTTAGTTTGAGGAGCTAACTTATGGCAGAGAACCAGAACGCCGCCGATCAGGCATCGACGCTCAACGACGAGCGCGCCACCCGCCTGGCCAAGCGCGCCGCCCTGTTCGAGGCGGGCCAGAACCCCTATCCCGAGCACTCTGAGCTTGAGGACTACGTCGCCGATATCGAGGCTAAGTACGCCGAGCTTGCCGATGGCGAGGACACCGAGGACGTCGTGAAGATCGCCGGCCGTGTGGTCGCCAAGCGCGGTCAGGGCAAGATCATGTTCATCGTCGTGCGCGATGCGACTGCCGAGATTCAACTGTTCTGCCGCATCAACGACATGGACGAGGCTGCCTGGAATACGCTCAAGGCCCTCGACCTGGGCGACATCCTGGGCGTGACCGGCGTGGTCGTGCGCACCCAGCGCGGCCAGCTTTCCGTTGCCCCTAAGAGCGCGACCCTGCTTTCCAAGGCCGTTCGTCCGCTGCCCGAGAAGTTCCACGGTCTTTCCGACAAGGAGACCCGCTATCGCCAGCGCTATGTCGATCTGATCGCCAACGACGACGTTCGCGAGACCTTCCGTAAGCGTTCGCAGATTCTCTCTACCTTCCGTCGCTTTATGGAGTCCGACGGCTACATGGAGGTCGAGACCCCCATCCTGCAGACCATCCAGGGCGGCGCTACCGCCAAGCCGTTCATTACCCACTTCAACGCGCTCGATCAGGAGTGCTACCTGCGTATTGCCACCGAGCTCCACCTCAAGCGCTGCATCGTCGGTGGTTTTGAGCGCGTGTTCGAGATCGGCCGCATCTTCCGTAACGAGGGCATGGACCTCACCCACAACCCCGAGTTCACTACGATGGAGGCCTACCGTGCCTTCTCCGATCTCGAGGGCATGAAGGCGCTCGCCCAGGGTGTCATCAAGGCTGCCAACAAGGCCATCGGCAACCCCGAGGTCATCGAGTACCAGGGCCAGACCATCGACCTTTCTGGTGAGTGGGCCAGCCGTCCCATGACCGACATCGTCTCCGACGTGCTCGGCAAGCAGGTCACCATCGACACGCCGGTCGAGGAGCTTGCTGCCGCCGCGCGCGAGAAGGGCCTGGAGATTAAGCCCGAGTGGACCGCCGGCAAGATTATCGCCGAGATTTACGATGAGCTGGGCGAGGACACCATCGTCAACCCCACGTTCGTGTGCGATTACCCCATCGAGGTCAGCCCGCTTGCCAAGCGCTTTGAGGACGACCCGCGTTTGACTCACCGCTTTGAGCTGGTCATTGCCGGCCACGAGTACGCCAACGCATTCTCCGAGCTCAACGACCCGGTCGACCAGGCTGAACGCTTTGCTGCCCAGATGGCCGAGAAGGCCGGCGGCGACGATGAGGCCATGGAGTATGACGAGGACTACGTGCGCGCCCTCGAGTACGGTATGCCTCCCGCGGGCGGCATTGGCATTGGTATCGACCGCGTGGTCATGCTGCTCACTAACCAGGCTTCTATCCGCGACGTCCTGTTGTTCCCGCACATGAAGCCCGAGAAGGGTTTCCAGTCCGGTGCCGCTGCCGCCAAGGCTGCCGAGGCAGGCAACGCCGCAAGCCCGTTCGTTAAGTCGCTTAAGCCCACGCTCGATTACTCCAAGATCGCCGTTGAGCCGCTGTTCGAGGAGTTCGTCGACTTCGATACCTTCTCCAAGAGCGATTTCCGCGCTGTGAAGGTCAAGGCATGCGAGGCCGTCAAGAAGTCCAAGAAGCTGCTGAACTTTACGCTCGACGACGGTACCGGTACCGATCGCACCATCCTCTCCGGTATTCACGCTTATTACGAGCCCGAGGACCTGGTCGGCAAGACCTTGCTCGCCATCACCAACCTGCCTCCGCGCAAGATGATGGGTATTCCCAGCTGCGGCATGCTGATCAGCGCTGTCCACGAGGAGGAGGGCGAGGAGCGCCTCAACCTGATCCAGCTCGACGCCTCCATCCCCGCCGGCGCAAAGATGTACTAGGGGGTTACGCGGGTTTACCAACCCGCGTAACCAGTTGACGCTGCAAGCCCGCCAGAGCGGCAATCTGCCTTTCAACTTCGGCGGCATGATCAAAAGATCAATGCCGCCTTGTTTCAAGGCACCTTGCTCGCTCTGGCGGGCTTTCGCTGTCGTTGCCAAGGCATCGGCGTTTCCTTGGCTGTCAAGCTGGATGTAGTCATTGGGGACGTTCTTAAACGACTACCCAACGGCTATTGAGCACATGACTCGCATGACAGCTGTCTCTTTTATGTTTCCTTTAGCCGTTGCTGCCTAGGATGGGGGTTAGTCGGTAGGAAGGGAGCGTCTATATGGACGACGCGAGCGAGCGCGCAATCGAAGAGGACATGCTCGATCAGTTCAATTACTTTGATGATGAGGACGAGGAGCTGATCGACCGTCGCGAGCCAGCGCCGCTTGACTCATTTGATCTGGTCGATGAAGAGCCCGACGAGGACGAGGGCGAATCAACGGAGCCTCCACAGCCTTCGCGCCTTGACTCGCTGCTTTCGAGAGCCCCCATGCACCACGGCGTTCGTGCCGGCGCGCTCCATATGAAAACTGACTGGCACCAGATCGTGACGGCAGGCGATGAGCTTGCCGTCGATGCGCCGCTCATCGATAAGTCATCCATCATCTGCCGCACCGGCATGCTTATGCTGGCAAGCGGAACAGGTGCCTGGCGCGTGCGCGATACCATGAATCGTGTTGCTGCCGTACTCGGCGTCACGATTCACGTCGACCTGAGTCTTCTGTCGTTTGAGTGCACTTGCATCGAAGATGGCCACTGCTTTAACGAGGTTGTCAGCCTGCCAACAACGGGAGTCAATACCCATCGCATTTGGATGATGGAGAGTTTCCTCAAGGAAATCGAGACCTATGGTCGTCGCTTCACGGTACACGAGTATCACGAGATGCTCAGGACCGTTGAGAGCTCGAAGCCCGATTACTCTCCCTGGCAACAGGGCCTTGCGGCAGCCTGTGCTTGCGGTGCTTTCGTCTTTTTGCTCGGCGGCGGTCCCATCGAGATGGCCTGTGCATTCGTGGGCGCTGGTGTCGGCAACTTTGCTCGCTCCCATATTCTCAAGCAGGGTCTTGGCCAGTTTAGCGCGCTGACGACCGGCGTTGCGCTCGCTTGCGTTTCGTATCTGCTGGCATTGCTCGGCCTTGGCCAGGTCATTCCGGGGGCAATGTCTCACCAAGAAGGCTATATCGGCGCCATGCTCTTTGTGATTCCCGGCTTTCCCCTCATTACGGCAGGCCTCGACATCGCAAAGCTCGATATGCGAAGCGGCATCGAGCGTCTTTCGTATGCTGTGTCAATTATTGTGATGGCGACCCTCGTAGGTTGGATGGTTGCCGAGTGTGTTGGCCTGGCGCCGGATGACTTCGCCCCGCTCGGCCTTTCGCCGCTTGCCCTTACGCTCCTGCGCGTGGTGATGAGCTTCGTTGGCGTATTCGGCTTCTCGGTGATGTTCAACAGCCCGGTAAAGATGGCCGCGGCAGCTGGGCTGATCGGCGCCGTGTCCAATACCTTGCGCCTTACGCTCGTCGATGCGCCGACGATGCTTCCCTTCCTGGGCCTCAGTGCGGGAATGCCTCCCGAGGCGGCAGCGTTTATCGGGGCGCTCGTATCGGGTCTGCTGGCAAGCTTGGCCGAAGTCAAGCTCACCTATCCACGTATCGCCCTCACGGTGCCATCGATTGTCATTATGGTGCCGGGCCTGTATCTGTATCGCTCGATGTACTACATGTGCACCTTCGATACGGTCAATATGCTCGGTTGGTTTGTGCGTGCAGTGCTCATTGTGGCGTTTTTGCCCGTTGGTCTGGGTGTGGCACGTACACTCACCGACCCTCGCTGGCGCCACACCAGCTAATTGGTGCAAGGGGGGCAGATTACTTTGCACCAAATGAGTTGCGGTGAAATAGAGACTGAATTGCTGCTTAAAGGGTCAAAACAGTCCGTATTCCACCGCAACTTATGGGGTTGGGGGATTATTGGTGCCCTGCATCTTCATAAACTCAACGCTTACGAAGCGCGCGCCGTTTGTGTTAGGGTAGTTCCACCACATAAGTAGTCGCAGACGCACGTATCACGGGCGGGCGAGATGAAGTCCCAACAGCTCCATCTCGCCCGCCCGTTTTTGTTGCGTGGCGTAGCGGCGTAACACAGAAAGGACCATGCCCTTTATGCCTATCAACAAACGAGAGAGCCTGCTGTTTACCTTTATCATGTGCTTTTACATGGTGCTCTGGATGAGCATCTACAACGTTGCCCTGCAGCATGGGGCCATCAACGGCGAGGTTGTTGCCGCCGCGTGGCTCGGCTTCCCCGTTGCCTACGTTTTTGCCATGTGCTGCGACTGGTTTGTTGCCAGCCCCCTTGCTAAGGGCTTCGCCTTTAAATTCCTGGTCACGCCGGGCAAGAGCTCGCCGCTTGCCATGACGCTCGCCGTCAGCTCCTGCATGGTCGTTCCCATGGTTATCATCATGTCGCTCTACGGCGCGTGTGAAGGCCTGTTCCATATGCCCGGCGGCCCGCTTGCCAATTTGCAGGCGCTGCCGATGATGTGGCTCGTCAACATTCCGCGCAACTTTATCATGGCCCTGCCCTGGAACCTGCTGGTGGCTGGTCCGGTTGCTCGCTTTGTCTTCCGCCGCGCCTTCCCCATGGGAACCGTCTTTGAAGAGCAGCATATGGAGCTTGTGCGTATGCCTAGCGCTCCCGTTGCCGATGCCGTCAATGACGTTGCCGAGAGCATGGGCGCCGAGCCTGCCTGCTAGACAGTAGCTCAAAACCAAACCGCCAAACGGACCCGAGCAATTCCTTTTTTGTAGACGTTGTCGCGCGGCTACGGGTGGGAAAGGTCCCAACGGTTAACATATACTCCATATGGGTAAAGAGACCAAAGCGCCGCCACGAGTGGCGCTTTGCGTTTGAAAAACTAGCTCGTCTAAGAGGAACTAGCATGTTAGACCGTTTTACCGATCGCGCGCGCAAGGTCATGTCCATGGCCAAGCAAGAGGCGCTCGATCTGCACTCAAATAAGGTGGGTACCGAGCATTTGCTGCTCGCGCTTGCCAAGGAGGACGAGGGCATTGCCGCCGAGGCACTGCGCTCGCTCGATATCTCCTACGATGACATCATGGACACGCTCAAAGAAGTCCAGACCACCGTTCCCGAGCCCAGCGAGGAGACCGAGGCCGCTAAGCTCGCCTTTACGCCGCTCGTCATCAGCGTGATGGAGCGCTCCTTCCGCGTGGCGCGCGAGAACAACCAGACCTACGTGTCGACTGAGCACCTGCTCATCGGCATCGTAGAAGAGGGCAACGGCATGGCCATGGACATCCTCATGCGCCTGGGCGTGTCGTCCGCCTCCATCAAAAAGGCTATCGAGAAACTCACCGCCAAGGACCAGGACAAGAAGCGTCCGCTCGCCGGTGCCGGTGCTGGTCGTCCCGGTGCGGGCCTGCCGTTCTTTAGCGGCTCGGATGCCTCTCAGCAAAAGGGGAGCGGCACCGACACGCTCAAGCAGTTCGCCACCAACCTCACGCAGAAGGCGCGCGACGGCGAGCTCGATCCCGTGATTGGCCGCGAAAAGGAAGTCCAGCGCATGATGGAGATCCTTTCGCGCCGCACCAAGAACAACCCGCTTATCCTGGGTGACCCCGGCGTGGGCAAGACGGCTATCGTCGAGGGCCTGGCGCAGCAGATCGCAGCTGGCAACGTGCCCGAGAACCTCATGAACCAGAATATTTGGACGCTCGACCTGCCGGGCCTCGTTGCGGGCGCCAAGTATCGCGGTGAGTTTGAGGAGCGCCTCAAGAACGTGATCCAGGAGGCAACCGAAGCCGACGACGTCATCCTGTTTATCGACGAGATGCACACTATCATCGGTGCCGGTTCTGCCGAGGGATCCATCGATGCGAGCTCCATGCTCAAGCCCGTGCTTGCACGCGGTGCCTTCCAGATCATCGGTGCCACCACGGCCGAGGAGTTCCGCAAGTATCTCACCAAGGACCCGGCCTTCGAGCGTCGCTTCCAGACCATCGATGTCGAGGAGCCGAGCGTCGAGGACACGGTCAAGATCCTGACCGCGCTCAAGCCGCGCTACGAGGAGCACCACCATGTGCGCTATACGCAGGGTGCTATCGAGGCCGCCGCGAACCTTTCCAACCGCTACATCCAGGATCGCTTTCTGCCCGATAAGGCCATCGACCTCATCGACGAGGCCGGTGCCCGCGCTCGCATCGCCGCGAATCGCGCGCCCGAGCCGGTGCGCGAGGCCGAGCATCGCATAGAGGAGCTCAAGGCCGCCGCGCAAGAGGCCACCGAGAGCGACGA
>URWS01000087.1 GCA_900551605.1 uncultured Collinsella sp.
CGACACGCATAAAAAGCCTCCCATTTCTCGTGTCCAAGAAATGGGAGGCAGTTCAGTGTGAGCTCGGGGCTCTTTGTGCCGCACATCTATGAGAGGGAATCGATGCGCATGGGCGCTACTCCACGTAGCCGCCCTGGGATGGCGGCAACCTCGTCGTTCCCCGCCTGATGGGCGTGCTCAAGGCATCCGTCCCCCTCTTTATCGACGTGACCGGCAAAAAGCTCGTCGAGGAAACTATCCGCACGCACCGCAATGTGGCCGACGCCATCGCCGCGCGCAATCCCACCGCCGCGCACGACGCGATGTATCTGCACCTGGTGTATAACCGCAACATGATTGTGGAAGGCACACAGACAAAAGGCATTTAAGGCTCGACAATGATCTCTCTTTGATAAAACGCGAGCGGCGGCCGCCCCAAAACGGGACGGCCGCCGTGTTTTTGCTATCGACTGGTGCAATGGGGTCAGGTTTACATGCATCAGCTTAGTGCAAAGTAACCTGGCCCCCATGAACCAAGGGGTTGACTAGAGCTCGCAGGCAACCTTGTAGCCATCGCCGATGGCATCGCGGATGTTGCCGCACTTGTTGGCGTCACCCAACACGTGGGTGGCAACGCCGGCAGCGGCAAGGTCGTCGGCCAGCTTGGTATTGGGACGATAACCCATGGCAAGCACCAGCGTATCGGCATCGACGATGGTGTGGACCTCGCCGTCCTTCTCATAGCTGATGGCATCCTCGGTAATCTCGGTCACCTTGGCCTCGGTCAGCACGTGAACGCCCTTGGAAAGCATGCGCGTGATGAGCACCGCGCGACCGGCGCCGCCCTCGTTGGCGGCGAGCGTCTTGGTCATCTCGATGACGGTGACATCGCGATTGGCCGGCGACAGGTCGTTGACCAGCGGGGCCAAGTAATCGGCCGTCTCGCAGCCGACGGTGCCGCCGCCCACGATGACAATCTTCTTGCCCGGGAAAGCCTTGCCGCCCAGCAGGTCGTCGGCCGTCATAACCTGCTTAAAGCCCTGCATGAAGGCCGGAGCGATGGGCTCGGCGCCATAAGCCAGGACGACCTCGTAGCCGGCGTAGTCGCGCTGAATGTCCTCGGCAGTAAGCTCGGTGCCAAATACGCATTTCACGCCGGCCTCGGCCAGGCGACGATACTGATACTTGATCACGCGGGTGAGTTCCTGCTTTGCCGGCGGAACGGCTGCGATGCGCATCTCGCCGCCCGGTTCGTCCTGCTTATCCACGAGCACCACGTTGTGACCGCGCTTGGCGGCAATGAACGCCGCCTCCATGCCCGCAGGACCGGCGCCCACAACCAGTACGTTCTTGGCCTCGGCGGCAGGCTCGTAACCGGCCTCGTCGCGCTCAACATCGGGGTTGACGGTGCAGGAGATGCGCTTGCCGAACATAATGCCGTTCAGGCAGCGCAGGCAGCCAATGCAGGGGCGGATGTCGTCGGCGTTGCCGGCAGCGGCCTTGTTGCAGAACTCGGCATCGCACAGATTGGCGCGGCCCATCATGCAGATGTCGGCGGCACCGTCCTCGATCAGCTCCTCGGCGATCCAGGCCTCGTTAATGCGACCGACGGTGGCGACGGGAATGTTGACGTGCTTTTTAATCTCGCGCGAGCAGGCGGCGTGCGAGGCCTGCTGCGTACCGGCGGCGGGAATCGCAGAGCCGCGCTTGATGGTGGTGCCGCCCGACACATGAATCATGTCGACGCCGGCCTTCTCCAGGCGACGCGAGACGTAGATCATGTCGTTGAGGGTCAGGCCGCCATCGGTGTACTCGTCGCCCGAGATACGGACGTCGATGATAAAGTCCTTGCCGCAGCGCTCGCGAATCTCGGCGATAACCTCGAGCAAGAAGCGCATACGGGCGTCGAGCGAGCCGCCGTACTCATCGGTACGCTTGTTATAGAGCGGGGTCAAAAAGCCGCCGAGCATGCCGTGGGCGTGTGCCGCATGGACCTCGACGCCATCGACACCGGCCTTCTGCATACGCACGGCAGCGTCACCGAACTGATGCGTGAGCTCGTGGATCTCATCCACCGTAATGGGGCGCGGCGCCTCGCGGGCATAGGACGGACCCACAAAGGACGGAGCGATCAGGCGCGGCGTGCCCGGAATGTTAAAGGCCATGTAGGCGGGGTGGAAGAGCTGCGGCATGATCTTGCAGCCATACTCGTGGACGGCCGCGGCGAGCTTTTCCCAGCCGGGGATAAACGTGTCGTCGTAGCAGCACATGTCACCCGGCAGATAGGTATAGGTGGGCTCGACCGTCACGACCTCGGTGATGATCAGGCCCACGCCGCCCTTGGCGCGGGCACGGTAATGATCGACCAAGTCGTCGGTCACATAGCCATGATCGGCCAGGTTGGTGGATACCGGCGGCATAAAGACGCGGTTCTTGACCTCGGTCGTACCGACCTTGATCGGGCTAAAGAGCATTGGATAGGCAGAGGACTCCATGCGGAATTCCTTTCGTTTGAGCCGCTCGGCGGCAGTTGCTAACGTACCTATCGTATCAGTATCCGCACTCGCTCGCACTCCTCACCTTCAATCCCGACCCTCACAAAAAGTTGCGGTGGAATACGGAGTAGATGAGGCTTTTAACAGCCAAAACAGTCCGTATTTCACCGCAACTGATGAGCGGGGTGGAATTGAGGACTCAGATAGTCAGTCATGCCCTCATCTGCCACTCCCTCACCTACAGCGCGCCGTCCAGCATAAGGTTCACTTTGAGCACGTTGACCGTGGGCTCGCCGAAGACGCCCAGGAATCGGCCCTTGGTGCACTGGGCGATAATCTCGCGCACCTCGTCCTCACTTTTGCCCGTGGCCTTGGCAAGGCGCGGGACCTGGTACTCGGCGGCATCCGGAGAGATCTCCGGGTCGAGGCCGGACCCCGAACACGTCACCAGGTCGACGGGCACAGCGTCCATATCGGCATCGGGGTTGGCAGCGCGGATCTTCTTCACGCGCGCATCAATCAGCTGCCGATACTCCTCACTCGCCGGGGACAGGTTGGACGGGGCGCCATACGCCATGAGCTCGCCGTCTTCGCCTTCGACAATTGATACGTTCTGGATACGACCCCACATGTGGGCTTCGTCATCGAAGTTCTGGCCGATGAGCTCGGAACCCACAACCTTGCCGTCGACCGTAATGAGCGATCCGTTCGCCTGGTACGGAAACGCAAGCTGCGCGACGCCGGTCACCACGAGTGTGTATCCCAGGCCGCAGACGATGGTAAACAGCGCGAACACGCCAAGTGCGCGCGATGCGATACCTTTGAACATACAAACCTCCGTCTACATCATGCCAATGCCGAACAAGGCCAGCAGCATGTCGATAATCTTGATGAATACGAACGGCGCCACGATACCGCCCAGACCCCACACCAGCAGGTTGTGGGTCAGCAGCTGGCCGGACGAAAGCTCGCGGTACTTCACGCCTTTCAGGGCGGCAGGAATCAGCGCGACGATGACCAGCGCGTTGTAGATAATGGCGGACAGCACGGCAGACAACGGGCTGGTGAGCCCCAGGATGTTGAGGGCGTCCAACCCGGGGTAGATCGGCGAGAATAGCGCCGGGATGATCGCGAAATACTTGGCAACGTCGTTGGCGACCGAGAAGGTCGTGAGTGAGCCGCGGGTCATGAGCAGTTGCTTGCCGATACGCACGATATCGATGAGCTTGGTGGGGCTGGAGTCGAGGTCGACCATGTTGCCGGCCTCCTTGGCAGCCTGGGTTCCCGTGTTCATGGCCACGGCGACGTCCGCCTGAGCGAGCGCCGGTGCATCGTTGGTGCCATCGCCGGTCATGGCGACCAGGTGACCCTCGCGCTGGAACGCGCGGATCTTCTTGAGCTTGCCCTCGGGGGTGGCCTCGGCCAGGAAATCGTCCACGCCCGCCTCGGCTGCGATGGCGGCCGCCGTGAGCGGGTTGTCGCCCGTCACCATGATGGTCTTGATACCCATGCGGCGCAGGTCCGCGAACTTCTCCTTCACGCCGGACTTGATGATGTCCTTAAGGTAGACAACACCCAGCACACGTCGGTCCTTTGCCACGACCAACGGGGTGCCGCCCACCTTCGCAATGCGTTCGACGGCCTCGTCGCACTCCTTCGAGAACACTCCTCCGGCAGCCTCCACATAAGCGCGAACGGAATCGGCCGCACCCTTGCGAATCTCGCTGTCGGCGTAGTTCACACCGGACATGCGGGTCGCCGCGGTGAAGGGGATGAACTCCATGCCCTTATCCCCGAGTGTGCGGCCGCGCAGCCCAAACTGCTCCTTGGCGAGCACGACGATGGAGCGGCCCTCGGGGGTCTCATCCGCCAGAGAGGACAGCTGCGCGGCACCGGCGAGTTCTGCCGGATCGACACCGTCGACCGGAATGAACTCAGCGGCCTGGCGGTTGCCTAAGGTGATGGTACCGGTCTTATCGAGCATGAGGATGTCGACGTCGCCGGCGGCCTCGATGGCGCGGCCGGACATGGCCAGCACGTTGGCCTCGTTCAGTCGGCTCATGCCGGCGATGCCAATAGCGGACAGCAGCGCACCAATGGTGGTGGGTGCCAGACAGACGAGCAAGGCAACGAGCGTGGTCACAGCGGTGGGGTTCGCCATACCGTTGAGCCCTGCAGAGAAACTCGAGTAGCAGTACAGTGCGAGCGTCACGAGGATGAAGATGACAGACAGAGCAACCAGAAAGATCTCGAGCGCGACCTCGTTGGGGGTCTTCTTACGGGCGGCGCCCTCGACCATGGCGATCATCTTATCCAGGAAGCTCTGGCCAGGCTCGCTGGTGATTTTCACCACAATCCAATCGGAAAGCACGGTGGTGCCGCCAGTGACGGCAGAACGGTCGCCGCCAGCCTCGCGAACCACAGGTGCAGACTCGCCGGTGATGGCCGACTCATCAACCGAGGCGGCACCCTCGATGACATCGCCGTCTCCCGGAATCTGCTCGCCGGCGCGCACGACCACCAGATCCCCGCGTGAGAGCTCGGTACCGGAAACGACCGTGAAGCGATCCTTATCCTCGACGGACTCGATGCGATGGGCCTCGACGTCCTTTTTTGCCGCGCGCAGGGAGTCTGCCTGTGCCTTACCGCGGCCCTCGGCAAGTGCCTCGGCAAAATTTGAAAAGAGGTCGGTCAGCCAGAGAATGACGGCAATGGCGATCACATAGTACGTGGGGACGTCGGCGTCCTGTACCCCAAAAATAGAGGCGATGGCCAGAATGGAGGTCATGGCGGCCGACAGCCACACCAGGAACATGACCGGGTTTTGGACCTGGACACGGGGGTCAAGCTTGGCAAATGAATCGCGCACCGCGCGGCTCATCATGTCTTTTTGCATAGCCATAAATCTGCGACTCCTTTACGCAACCATCTGGAAGAATTCGGCAACGGGACCAAGCGCCAACGCCGGGAAGAAGCTCAGGGCGCCAATCAGCAGAACGACGAATACCAGCAGGAACACGAACATGGCATTGGTGGTGGAAAGCGTGCCGGCGCTCTCGGCGATCTTGCCCTTCCCGGCCAGCGAGCCCGCGATGGCGAGCGTGCCCGCAATCGGCAGGAACCGCGCGAACAGCATCTCGATACCCAGCAGCACGTTGATCCACGGGATGTTGCAGTCCATGCCGGCGAATGAGGAGCCGTTGTTGCCGCCAGCCGAAGTAAGGGTGTACAGGACCTCGGAGAAGCCATGCGCCCCGCCGTTGTTGAGTTGGTCGACAAGACCGGGCACCATGCAGGCGATAGCGGAGCTCACCAGAATGGCGAACGGGGTGGCGAGACACAGAACCACCGCCCAGCGCATCTCGGTCGGCTCGATCTTCTTGCCCAGGAACTCGGGCGTGCGGCCGACCATAAGGCCGGCGATAAACACCGTGAGGATGGCGAAGCCGATCATGCCGTACAGGCCGCAGCCCACGCCGCCGAACACCACCTCGCCCAGCGCTATCTGGAGCATCTGGACAAACCCGCCGAGCGGGGTGTAGGAGTCGTGCATGGAGTTGACCGAGCCGTTGGAAGCAGCCGTTGTGAAAGCGGACCAGGTGGAAGAGGAGGCGATGCCAAAGCGGCTCTCCTTGCCCTCCATGTTGCCGCCCGCCTGGCCATCGGTCATCTCGATGTTAACCGCGTCACCATCTGCCAGCTGCGGCGTACCCATATGCTCGTTAACGGCGATAATGCCGGTAAAGACCACGAGCAGGATAAGCATCGCCGCGAAGATGGCCTTGCCCTGCCTGGCATTCTTGACACCGATGCCGAAGGTGAAGCAGCAGGCGACCGGAATCAGCAGCAAGCTGGTCATCTCGATGATGTTGGTGAAGGCATTGGGATTCTCATACGGATGCGCAGAGTTCGCGCCAAAGAAGCCGCCGCCGTTGGTGCCGGACTGTTTGATGGCAACCTGGCTGGCCGCAGGACCCTGGGGCAAAAAC
>URWS01000088.1 GCA_900551605.1 uncultured Collinsella sp.
TAGTCTCGTGGGCTCGGAGATGTGTATAAGAGACAGGGTAACGACGCCGCCAACCTCGGGCTGCGCGGTGGCAATAATTTCGATCTTGTGGTCGCCATGAGGCTTGGGCTTCTTGTGGTCGTCGATGATGTCTTTAATCTCCTTGAGCACCTTGGTGCCCACAGCGGCAACATCCTCGATGTTGTCGGCCATACCGATCTCGATTACCGCATCGGCCGCGATGGGGTCGACGATCTCGCCCAGCCCATACATGGTAGCGAGGACGGCCGCAGCCGTAATCGCGGCGATGAGCGCGGCCTTAAGCGCCGCGAGTGACTCGTCGGGGTCAGTCGCCTCGCGGAAATGCGCGGTATACTGCACATCCCCCTCGAGCACAAACGTGTAGGACGGACCATCGTCGCCGGTAAAGACAACATTGCCGAGGGCATCGGTCGCGTAGTCAAACACATAGCCAGGCATTGGCACCGCCACGACCGTTACGCGCGACCCAATACCGTAAAGACCGGTAGAGAGAAACTGTCCGAGCGGCTGCCCGTTCTCATCGACCCCGTCCACACTCAGCACAACGCTCGCCTGCGGAGCGCAGTAGCGCGGCGTGATCTCGATCCTAGCATCAGTCTTGTCCTCGGACACAATCGCGTCCGCCTTGTCCACCGTATAGGTAAAGTCGAGCTGATCGCTCACGGCGTACACATCATCGCCCTCGCCCAGATACCAGCCCAGGAACAACGCGTTATCCGTGGCGGCGGAAAGGTCGACCGTCTCGCCGGCATTGCGATAGCAGTTTTGAGCGGTAACACTCAGATGCGCAAAGTCCTGTGACGAATCGGTCGCCTGTGCATCGTTGATATGCACCGCATAGTCCTTGAGCTTAAAGCGAGCCTCGAGGGACAGGTCCTTATCTGGCGTAAACGTGTAAACCGGCTCCTTGGAGATGTACTTGCCGGACTCGGTGTCATACCAGCCCTTAAACGTGATGTTGTCGTTGAGCATCCCCAAAGCACCGGCATCGAGCGTGACCTCGGCACCTGCATCGATCGTAATCGTGCCGGAAGCTTCGGGAAGCTCAACGCCGTCCATCAGCTTGCGTTCGCCCTTATCGATTTTTTGGGCATAGGAGATCTGGAACGATGTCGGCGTGGGTTTCTTAAGCTGTAGCGTGCCCTTGGTCTGGGTTTCAAAATGCGAATATCCGTCGTCATACACGAGCTTTACGGGCTGTCCGTCCATCGACTCATCGAAGACGTCACCGTCGCGGGGGGTGGCCGTAAGGTACTCGCCGAGCTCTTCCTGTATGAGGGTCTCGTAGTCCCAAATCGATACCGAATGCGGGTAATCGAGCTCGATGTCCATGCCCTCGAGCGAAATGGTCTCCCCCGTCTCATAGGTCATGTTGTTGGGGTCGCATGATATCTCAACGTTCTCGAGCACCTTGCCCACCGGGACGGGCAGGCAGCCATTGCATCTCTCCCAAACAGCCTTGGGATGTCCGTTAGCATACTTCGGAATCATCTTGGCGGGGACCATGACGGTCATGTTGTATTTGGGGAACGTGTCGGTGTTAATGAGCACCGCATGGTTGCACCCAAAGAACACGGTCTCGAGATTGGTACTGCCAAACGCCTTTTCCGGCAACTCCTCGATTTTGGAATTATATGGCAGCGTCAGCCCGCCGCTCAAGTCGGTACCGTAGAAGCAGGTGTGGCCAAGCGTTTCGACCGTTGTGTTGCTCTCGAGCCCTGTGGTGGCAAGGTTCGAGCAGAACCTGAACGCGCAAACGCCAATCGCTGTAATGGAGGTATTCTTGTCCAGGCCGGTATCGGTCAGAGCCTTGCAGCCTTCGTAGGCTCTGTCGGGAATCGATGTGAGGCCGACAACCTTGTCGAGCCCCGTGGCCACCAGCCCACTGTCGGCAAATGCGGCATAGCCCATCGAGCTAATGGTAGTAGTCTCGCTGATGTTCAGGCTCGTAAGCAACTTGCAGCCATAGAATGCCTCTTTCCCGATGGTACCGATGGTCATGCCGGAAAGGCTGATATCGGTGAGATCCGGGCAGTTATAGAAAGCGTGCAGTCCAATTTTAGAAATGGAGCTATTCTCAAAGCGCACTGAACGCAGATTGGTAGAGTCGGCGCAGAGCTGTGCGTCGACTTCATCAACCCCGTAATCGACAATCAAATTCGTTACCATTCGACCGTCGACGGAGTTCTCGCGCGGGCTGTTCTCATCGATTTCTACCGTAAGATTTCCGTTTGCATCGCACGGATACAGATAGTAGTTGGGCATGAGCTTGGCATACTCGTAGGCCGCCTGCTGCAGGTTGTCCTTGCTGTACGCAACAAGGCGCGTGTAGCCATCGTCATACACCAGCTGTATGGGTTCTCCGTCCATCGACTCGTCGAAGACATCACCATCGCAGGGGGTCGCCGTAAGGTATTCGCCGAGTTCGTCCTTTATGAGCGCTTCGTAGTCGCTATCCATCGTCGAATGAGGATATTGAAACGTGACGCTCATGCCCTCGAGCGAAATGGTGTCACCCTGCTGATAGGCCATCTTGTCGGGATCACGCGAGACCTTAATCTTTTGAAGCATCTTGCCCACGGGGACGGGCAGGCTACCATTGCAACTCTCCCAAACCTCTTTGGGGCGACCGCTTGCGTATTGCGAAACCATCTTGGCAGGGACCATGGCAGTCATGTTTTGCTTGGGGAACGTGGTGGAATTAATGAGCACCACATGGTCGCATCCAAAGTACACAGTTTCAAGCTTAGAGCCATAGAACGCACGACTCGGCAGTTCCTCGATCTTGGAATAAAGGGGCAGCGTCAGCCCGCCGCTCATATTGGTCCCGGAGAAACAGCCTTCGCGAAGCGTCTTGATCGTCGTATTGTTCTCGAGTCCTGTCGTCGCAAGGCGAGAGCAGTTTTTGAACGCATTAACGCCGATTGATGTGATAGATGTGTTCCCTCCCAGACCGGTATCGGTCAGAGCGCTGCAGCCATTATAAGCGTTCTCAGGAATCGAACTGAGACCAACGACCTTGTCAAGCCCCGTAGACCGCAGCCCGCTCCAGGCAAACGCGGCATCGTCCATAGAGCCGATGGTAGCAACGTCATTAATGTTCAGACTCGTAAGCGATCCGCACCCAGAAAACGCTTCTGTTCCGATGCCCCCAATGGTCATACCGGAAAAGCTGATATCGGCAAGATTCGAGCAGCCAGAAAAGGCGTGTAGTCCAATTGAAGAAATAGAGCTGTTCTCAAAACGTACCGAGCGCAGATTGGAGGAGTACTCACAAATATATCCGGGGACCCCATCCACTCCGTAATCAACGATCAGGTTGGTCACCAATTTACCATCGACAGAGTTCTCATTCGGGTCGTTTTCATCAATCTCTACCGTAACGCTTCCGCCAGCATCACACGGATACACATAGCCGTTCGGCATAAGCTTGGCATACTCACAGACCACAGGGTCCTCGTACACGAGGGCATCGACTTCGCTGTCGTCGGACGGGGGCTCCGCCGTTGCAGGCGAGGTCTTTGCTGCATCGGAATCGGTCGCGGAGCTCGAAAGATCTTGGGCCAGGCTCGACGTGGAAGTGCTGGTATCAGAGCTGGACGATTTGTCCTGAGCGTTATTCGTTTGGTCGGAAGACGTGGATGAGCTACCCTCGTCCGAAGACGACGCGCTATAGCTCGCCTTGGCATCAGCGTCAGAGTCCGAGTCGGTCTCTTGGGCCTCGTTTTCGACAGCAAGCGCCTCGGTATCATCGGCATAGGCCGTGCTGGGCGCAAGGGGTATCGAGGTCACGACCATCGCGACCGAAAGATAGACGACCAAAAACCTATAGAGGGCAGCAGTGATCCTGTTCATAGGAACCTTCCCGCAATTCGCAAAGATACCGAGGACCCAGTGCGGGCCATCATCTCACAATACCCTGTATAAGCGACAATGCGGGAAGGTTGCGCAAACGGTTTATCTAAGGGCGCAGAAGGTTGGTCTAATCGCAGCTCAAATCGCGCAGAGCCTCAATCGCCGTGTCGACTTCCTCATCCGTGTTGAAATACCCAAACGAGAAGCGGACGATGCCCTGGCGCTCGGTCCCGAGCGCGCGATGCATGAGCGGAGCGCAATGGGCGCCGGGGCGCGTCGCAATCCCCCACCCTTGCATGAGCGCGTCCGAGATCTCGGCAGAGTCGATATCACCCACGTTGAGTGAGACGATCGCCGAGCGCGACGGCTGGTCAAAGGCACCGTAGAGCTTGATCTCCGGGATTTCGCGCACGCCAGCGAGAAAGCGATCCGCCAGTGCTCGCTCATGCGCCGCAATCGCCTCGACACCGCCTTGTGCCTCGATAAAGTCGAGGCCGGCAGAAAGTCCCGCGATGCCGTGACCGTTGAGCGTGCCCGCCTCAAGGCGCGTGGGCCACTCGAGCGGCTGCAGTGGGTCGAAGCTGTGCACGCCCGTGCCGCCCATGGCCCACGGAGCCACGTCAATGCCCTCCGCCACGGCCAGGCCGCCGGTCCCCTGCGGACCCATGAGCCCCTTGTGGCCGGTAAAGCACACGACGTCGAGCCCCATGGCCTGCATATCGATATGCGCCGTACCGGCAGACTGCGAGGCATCGACGATCACGAGCGCGCCGGCCGCATGGGCCATGGCGGCCACGCGCGCGATGTCGACCGCGTTGCCGGTCACATTGGAGGCGTGCGTCACCACCACGGCACGCGTGCCCGGCGTGACCAGCTGCTCGAGCTCGTCGTAGTCGAGCACGCCGTTCGCGTCGCAGCCCGCATGCTCAACGGTCACGCCCTGCTCTGCCGCAAGGCGGTTAAGCGGACGCAGCACGGAGTTGTGCTCGAGCACCGTCGTGACCACACGGTCGCCGGGGCGCACCACGCCATTGATGGCGGTGTTGAGCGCCGCGGTGGAGTTGGGCGTAAAGCACACATGGTCTGCCCTCGGGCAACCCAAAAGGCGCACGAGCTTGGCGCGGCAGCCGTGGATAGTACGCGCCGCATCGAGGGCACCCGACGTGGCGCCGCGCCCGGCATTGCCGAGCGAACACATCGCCTGCGTCACGGCATCGATGACCGTCTGCGGCTTATGCATGGTCGTCGCCGCGTTATCCAGGTAGATCATCGCACGACCTCCCACATATCAATCACGGTATAGCCCTCGGTGGGAACGCCCGCCGAGGCAAGTTCGCCGCGCAGCAGCTCCTCATCGGCAGGCAACGCCTTCCACGCCAGACCGCAGCCGGCAGCGACCTCCCCGGGCACGGGAATCGTTCGCCCGGGAAGGCCGCGCTCAATGCACAGGGACTCGCAGCCCATGGCGGCCGCCGTGGTGGGAAACGTGATGACAAGCGCCGGGCGCTTCTCCCTCATGGCAACTCCAACCAATACGCTACGGGCGCACGACGCGCACGGCCTGCTCCATCTTCTCCACGATCACGTACATGTTGGTGACCTCGCCCACCGCGAGCTGGTCCTTAATGCCAAAGTGGTCGAGGCAGGTACCACAGGTGAGGATCTCGACACCCTGTTCGGCCAGACCCTTCAGGTCATCGAGTACCGGAGACCCCTCGACGGTGAGCTTGGCGCCGCCGTTGTAGAACAGCATGGTCGCGGGCAGTTCCTCCTGCTGCGTCACGGCAAAGATAAACGCCTTCATGAGCTTGTGGCCCAGCTCGTCGTCGCCACGGCCCATGCAATCGGTGTAGACGGAAATGACGAGTTTGCCCTTGCCGGCGCTGGCGTCGCAAAAAGCAACACCGTCCTGCTCGGGGTCCGCAACGGCCACGGCACCGGCGGTCACGACAGTCACGTGCCACTCGGCGTCCGAGATCTTCTCGACCGAGGCCGTGCAGCCCTTCTCCTGCGCCATCTTGGAGATGTTCTTGACGGCGGTCTCGTTATCGACCGCAGTCACGACGGCGCCCTCGCCATTAAGCTGTTTGAGTGCCTTAAGCGTCTTGACGACGGGCAGCGGGCAGGCATCGCCCATGGCATTGACTTCAATTTTGGTAGACATAGTTTTTCCTTTCGAATAAATCGGTTTAGAACGGTACAGAGCTCAATAAACGTGTCGTTAACGGACAACGCGAACGGCAGGACCACCTGGCACCGGCACGCACACGCGACCGACGACGGCGGCGATACGTCCTTCAGCATGTAGACGGCACGCAAGCTCATCAACATCGGCAGCAGGTGCCGCGATGAGTAGGCCACCAGACGTCTGCGGATCGTACAGCGCATCCAGCATGCCCGGCTCCAGATCCTCGTCGGCAGCCACACGCGGGCCAAAGAAGTCCTGGTTGCGGTAGGAGCCCGCGGGGATAATGCCCAGACGCGCCATGCCGAGCACCTGATCAAAGAGCGGCACCGATCCTGTCTCTTATACACATCTCCGAGCCCACGAGACTAA
>URWS01000089.1 GCA_900551605.1 uncultured Collinsella sp.
ATGGCCGAGGGAGAGGACCTTCCCCATGTTCAGTAACCTGCGCATTGGCCATGGCTACGACGTCCACCGTTTGGTGGAGGGGCGTCGATGTATCATCGGCGGGGTCGACATCCCCTACGAGCGCGGCCTGCTGGGCCACTCGGATGCCGATGTGCTCGCGCACGCCTTGGCCGACGCCATTCTGGGCGCCTGCCGCGGGGGAGATATCGGCAAGCTATTCCCCGACACCGATCCCGCCTACGAGGGTGCTGATTCGATGGTGCTGCTCGCTCGCGTGATGGACTATGCGCGCGAGCTGGGCTTTGAGTTTGTCGATGCCGATTGCACCATTGCCTGTCAGCAACCCAAGATCACTCCGCACCGCGATGCCATGCGCGCCAACCTTGCCCATGCCCTGGGCGTCGACGTGGAAAACGTGGGCGTCGCCGCCACCACGACCGAAAAGCTCGGTTGGGAAGGCCAAGGCGAGGGAATTGGCGCCTGGGCCGTCTGCCTGCTACAGAAAACCGTTAAGGAGTAACGAATGCGTATCTACAACAGCGCTACCCATAAAAAGGAAGAGTTCCAGCCCATCGAGTCCGGCAAGGTTCGCATGTACGTGTGCGGCCCCACGGTCTACGACAACATCCATATCGGCAACGCCCGCACGTTCATCAGCTTTGACGTGATTCGCCGCTGGCTCATCGCGAGCGGTTACGAGGTCACGTTCGCCCAGAACCTCACCGATGTCGACGACAAGATCATCAAGCGCGCCAACGAGCAGGGCCGTACGGCCGCCGAGGTCGCGACGGAGTTCTCCGACAAGTTCATCGGTGTCATGCGCGCCGCCAACGTGCTCGATCCCGATGTGCGCCCCCGCGCCACCAAGGAGATCGGCCCCATGATCGCTATGATCAAGACGCTTATCGAGCAGGGCCACGCTTACGCAGCCGATAACGGCGATGTGTACTTTGCCGTGCGCAGCGATCCCAACTATGGTCAGGTCTCGGGCCGCAACATCGACGACCTTATGGTTGGCGCGCGCATCGAGGAGAACGAGGACAAGAACGACCCGCTCGACTTTGCCCTGTGGAAGGCCGCTAAGCCCGGCGAACCCAGCTGGCCGAGCCCCTGGGGCGAAGGCCGTCCCGGTTGGCACACCGAGTGCGCCGCCATGGTGCATCGCTACCTGGGCACTCCGATCGACATTCACGGCGGCGGCTCCGACCTTGCCTTCCCGCATCACGAGAACGAGTGCGCCCAGGCCACCTGCGCCTGGCACCAGGGTTTCTCCAACACCTGGATGCACACGGGCATGCTGCTGGTTGACGGCGAGAAGATGTCCAAGTCGCTCGGCAACTTCTTTACGCTGGCCGAGGTCCTCGAGCAGCACTCTGCCGCAGCTCTGCGCCTGCTGATGCTGCAGACGAGCTATCGCTCGCCGCTTGACTTCTCCTGGGAGCGCCTGGAGGGTGCCGAGAATTCGCTCACGCGTATTGCCGGTACGGTCGAGAACCTGCGCTGGGCCGCGAACCATGCGACGGCCGATGCCGATGAGGCAGCATCCGAGGCGTTTGCCGCCAAGGCCGCCGAGACCCGTGCCACCTTTAAGGAGTGCATGGACGACGACTTTAACACCGCCGGTGCCATGGGTGCTGTCTTTGGCTTTGTGACCGAGTGCAACCAGTACCTGGAGCAGGCGGGCGATGCTGCCGACAAGGCCGCAGTCCTGGCTGCCGCCGATACGCTGGCCGAGCTGCTCGATACGTTTGGCGTTGAGCTCCCCGAGCCCAAGGTCGAGCTGCCGCTGGGTCTGCTGGGCGTTGCCGCCGGCCTGGTCGCCTACACGGGCGACGACGTGGACGAGGCCGCTGCCAAGATTCTCGAGGCCCGCGCCGATGCCCGTGCCGCCAAGAACTGGGATCTGGCCGACGCCATCCGCGACCAGCTCAAGGACCTGGGCCTCACCATTGAGGATACTGCCGCGGGCACTCGTATTAAATCTCTCTAATCCCCGCGGGTTTCCCAAGCACCCGACCTTGCCGTTCAAACCGTCGCTCGCGTACTCAAGTACGCGTCGCTCCTCTTTCACGGCAATCTCGGGCACTTGGAAAACCCGTACCGACCGCTTGAGCTATTCGTCTTAAGCGGTCGCTTCTTTTGTCCTGTTTGAAAATTTTTTAAAGGAGGCCGTTTTATGGCCGACAATCGCAAGCGTGCGCCTCGTGGCGGCAAGCAGACTGCTTCTGGCTCGCGTCCGATTCGCCGCAACGACCGCGCTGCCGCTCCCAAGGGCCAGCGCGATCGCGCCCAGGCCGCACGTCCGCAGCGCGATCGCAACCGCGACGCTGTCCAGGTTCCCAAGGGCGAGTTTATCGAAGGTCGCCGTGCTGCCGCCGAGGCACTGCGCACCGGTTTTCCCATCAAGTGCGCGCTCATTGCCGAGGGCGGGGAGCGCGATGCCGCCTTGTCGCGTCTGGTCGACGACCTCAACGCCGCGGGCGTCCGCATTAAGTATGTGCCGCGCGCGCAGCTTGATACGCTGTCGAGCCATGGCGCTCACCAGGGCATTGCGCTCGAGGTGGGAAATTTCCCCTATGCCGATGTTGCCGATATTCTCGACCGCGCGGGTGACGGACCGGCGCTCGTCATCGTGCTCGACCATGTGACCGACGACGGCAACTTTGGTGCGATCGTGCGCTCCGCCGAGGTCGTGAGCGCGGCGGGCGTCATCATCGCCAACAAGCGTGCCGCCGGCGTGACCGTGGGCAGCTACAAGACCTCTGCCGGTGCCGTCATGCATCTGCCTATTGCGCAGGTGCCCAATATCGCCCGTGCTCTCGATGACCTCAAAGCCGCTGGCTTTTGGGTGGGCGGCGCTTCCGAGCACGCCGAAGGCAGTTGCTGGGACGCCCCCTTCGAGGGCCGCGTTGCGCTCGTCATGGGCTCCGAGGGCGACGGCATCTCGCGTCTGGTGCTCGAGAAATGTGACTTTTTGACCAAGCTTCCCCAGCGCGGCATGACCGAGAGTCTCAACGTGGCCCAGGCGACCACCGCGCTGTGCTTTGAGTGGCTGCGCCGCAATGCCGGCGAGCTCATGGGGGAGGAGTAGCGCATGTCCAAGAAGAACCGCGCCAAGTCCAAGGCCAAGCGCTTTGGCGAAGGCTCGGCCAAGCCGATTGTTTCGGCCGCGACCTATGGCGTGGGCGGCAACGCGTTTGCGCAGGCCATCGCCGACCCGGTTTCGACGGTGCACTCCAATAAGCCCGAGCTGCTGGTGGTCGACGGCTACAACGTGATCCACTGCACGCCGCGCTACGAAAAGCTCGTCTACGACCATTCCGATGATCCGTATTCCAGCGACGTTCACGATATGGCGCGCACCGCCCTCATCAACGACGTCGCCGCCTTTGCCCAGGGCCGCTACGAGGCCGTGATCGTGTTCGACGGCGCGGGCAATATCTCCAACGAGCGCCCCAACCTGCCGGCCCGCGGCGTGCGCATCGAGTTTTCGCCGACGGGCGTCTCTGCCGATACTGTGGTGCAAAAGCTCTGCATCGAGGCACGCGAGGAAGGCCGCGCGTGCTCCGTGGTATCGAGCGACGGCACGATCCAGGCCGTCGTCATGGGCAAGGGCGTAACGCGCATCTCGAGCCGTATGCTGGTGGACGAGATCAAACAGATCGATAACGACGTTCACGAGGCAGAGGAAGCTCCGCAGATCAAGATGACTCTGGGCAGTCGCCTGAGCCCCGATGCCCTGGCCAAGCTCAAGGCCCTGCGCGGGAGGTAGGGGATTATCCATAGAGACCCGTTTCCCAATTGGCCAGTCCGTCGATTTGTAATCAATGGGCTGCGGGTTACCGTCGCCAAAACGAATAGTTTTTTGTTTTGGCGAACAGATAAAACTATTCGTTCTGACGAATAGTTTTGAGATGTGGTCGGGCGAAGGGCCTGTTGCGCCTCGTCCGCAATTCCTTTATTCTTAACTGGCTTCGCGCGAAAGCGCCAAGTGTGCCAGTGTGGCGCAACGGTAGCGCAACTGATTTGTAATCAGTGGGTTGCAGGTTCGATTCCTGTCACTGGCTCCATGAGTTTTCGCAGGTCAGAGGCGGTATAGCCTCTGATTCTGCCTTCTCATGCAACAGCTCATGCAACAAACATGCAACAATTAAATCGGAATTGCATTTATGTGTGTTTTTGTGACCGATACTCATTGTCAATAAACGTGTGCAATGAAGCGGGAAAAGCCAAGCTTACAGTTGCTGTCTCCATTAGAGTTTTGGGCTTTGTGTCTCCAACTGGGATGGGGTGGAGAGTGACCAAGGCGCTGAGAGCTTCGATGCTGCTTCTCGAAAGGTCGCACGCCGTGCACGGCTCCCTTTCCTGTAGCCCATGGGTATTACTATAGTCTAGATTTAATTCGGCGCGAGAAGTCAGGAGCGACAAGGATTTCCCGTCGTTTGTGAGCAAGGCGATTGAAAGGATCCATGATGATTAATAGCGTAGAGGACCCAACGGTTGCCAATATTCTGTCGACCGATATGCTAAAAATCTATGACATTCCTCGTTACCAGCGCGAATACACTTGGAATCAGCGTGATTGGGCGAATCTCTATGACGATATCACCCAAAACGACGCCGGCTACTTCCTGGGCTCGTTTATTGTCGTGAACGGGACTGTGAATTCCAAGATGGATACCATTCACTATGAAGTTATCGATGGCCAGCAACGTCTGACGACGCTCAGCCTTTTCCTTGCCGCTCTCTATGCTCGCATCATGGAACATAAGGATTCTATCGATGACGACATGATGTTGGACGATATCCGACCCCTGCGCAATCGTCTGATCTTGAAATCTGACAAGTCAATGACACGCGTTATTCCTCAGGTCCAGAATCATAACCTTGAGGATTACCGTTGGATCTTGAAGGAACATATCGGCCTAGATGCGATTATGCAAAAGCCGAAGTTCCTTGGTCTGAGAAAGATGTCTAAGGCATTCAACTATTTTTACGATCGACTGGGTGAGGATGTTGGGGGCAGGGACGGAATCGAGTGCGTTCGCTACCTGCTTGATATCTGCAGGTTGGTGTGTTCGGCGGTCGTGGTCCAGATTACCGTTGATAGTCATGCTGACGCCTACACCTTGTTCGCGTCCCTTAACAACCGCGGTGTTCCCTTGAGCGCCGTCGATCTTATCAAGAATATGCTTCTCGGCAAGGTTGCCGGGGTGGATGACGGGCAGCTCGACTATTACTTCGAGCGCTGGCAGGAAGTGCTCCACAATCTCGGCGATGACTACAAGACGCAAGAGCGCTTCTTCCGCCAGAACTACGACGCCTTCCGCCGGGAGGTGAACAAGCCATTTATCGGCGAATCTGGTTCCCAGCTCCCCCTCGGCTCCGTTGCCACGCGGTCCAACCTTCTGAAAATCTACGAGAAGCGGATGGAAGCTGATGGCGGCGCCCTTAAGGTGCTGGACGAGCTGACCGAGAATTCTGCGCTCTACTCGAAGATCATTGGGCTCGATCAAGAGAGCCTGGATTCCGAGCTTTCGCATCAGCTTTTGGAGCTTTCGAGAGCGCAGGGCGTCGCATCTTACCTGATGCTGCTGTTCCTTTTCAAGAAGAAGGACCAGTTGGAGTTAAAAGATGAAACCCTCGCGCTTCTTGTCAGGCTCCTCGTCTGCTTCTTTGTCCGACGCAACCTCACCGATACACCTCCCACACGTGATCTTGAGAGACTCTTTATCAGTATTTGTGAGAGCCTCGAAAGTGAGGGACTTAAGGGCATTGCAGCCGCGGAGTACATCAAGAAGCGCCTCGTCGATGTGTCTGCCAGTGACACTTCCTTCAAAGAACGTCTTGAGGGGCCGATTTACGACGTCAATCCCGATATGACGCGCTACATCCTTACTGTTATCGCATCTCCGAGCGTTACGAAAGAGATGAAGTCACTTTGGGAACGATACGCCTCCGGAAACTACGTCTGGACAATCGAGCACATCTTTCCTCAGGGCAAGAACATTCCAGATGAATGGGTGAAGATGGTTGCGGACGGCGACATGTCTAAGGCGATTGAGGTGCAGGAGAAACAGGTCCACACGCTTGGAAATCTAACCATCACCGGGTATAACTCAAAGCTGAGCAACATGCCCTTTGTGACCAAGCGAGACCGCAAGGATGTTTACGGAGCGAATGTCGGATATCGCAACGGGTTGAATCTGAACGACGAGTTGGTAAACACGGATACCTGGACCAGCGAGCAGATTCAGGAGCGCACAGAGAAGCTTGCTGGACTCACTTTGAAAGCTTTTGACTTTGACGAGATTAAGTTCTAGTGACCGCCAGCCAATATCTTGGGGACATTCAACCCAAACGATTCAATC
>URWS01000090.1 GCA_900551605.1 uncultured Collinsella sp.
CGAGATTCGCCTTAGTCTCGTGGGCTCGGAGATGTGTATAAGAGACAGCAGTAGTCGTCCAGGCGCTGGGGGCGCAAAGTGCGGTCGACATCGAGGTCCTCGGCCGTCAGCTCCGAGCCCACCATGCGCTCGCCGTGCGCCATGGATGCCGCCGGCGAGTTGCCGGGCGTCGCCCACAGGTCCTGAGAGTCATCGGCTTCCCACATCACGCATCCATTCCGAGTCGCTTAAGCGCCGCGCCGAGCAGATCCTCGACACGCATATTCTGTCCATCATACCCGCTCAGGGCAACATCGGTCTCCTGCGGGCTAAAGCCCATGGAAAGGAGCGCCGCGCGGGCATCGTCGATGGCCGAGGGGGCGGCAGTGGGCACAGACATCGCAACCTGTCCGGGAATCACGTCGACCGGCACAAAGCCCTTGTCCTTGGCAAAGGTGCTCTTGAGTTCCAAGATGAGGCGCTGCGCTGTCTTTTTGCCCACGCCGGGTACCTTGGCCATGCCTTTGTCATCCTCGGCCATTACCAGGGAATACAGCTGTCCCACGGTATAGGTGGAGAGCACGGCGAGCGCCAGGCGCGGACCGACGCCCGACACGGACACGAGCCGATCGAACATCGTGCGCTCGTCCTTGGAGGCAAAACCAAAGAGTGTCATAGCATCCTCGCGCACCTGCATGCGCGTGTAGAGGCGAACCTCGCCGCCGGGCGTAGGCAGCGTAGCGGCAGTGCTGCCCGAGATGCCGAGCTCAAAGCCCACACCCGATACATCGACAACGGCCGAGCTCATCGTGGCCTCGACAAGCGTTCCATGGAGCTGGGAAATCATCAGTATCCGGTTCCTCTCTGTTGATAGAACTCGCCGCCGGTAAGCACCCGGGTGCGGCTGAGGTTAACGTGGCAGATGGCGCAGGCCAGGGCATCGGCGGCATGGTCGGGATGCGGGTCGTGATCGAGCTGCGTGAGCGTACGCACCATGTAGGCGACCTGCCGTTTGTCCGCGGCACCGGTGCCCACCACAGCCTGCTTGATCTGCATGGGCGTGTACTCGCCAATCTCGAGCGCGCATTCCGAAAGCGCCACGAGTGCAGCACCGCGGGCATGCGCCGTGGGGATGGCCGAGCGAACGTTGGCGCCAAAGTAAATACTCTCGATAGCAGCAGTATCGGGTCGATAACGCTCCACGACACCCTTGAGGTCGCGGGCGATATGCGACAGGCGCACCGCGAGCGGGCTTCCGGCACTGGTCTCAATACAACCGTAGGCACGGCAGCGAACCTCTCCGCGCCGCTCCTCGATAATCCCCCAACCCGTATGGGCCAAACCGGGGTCGATACCCAAAATGACCAAGCCAACCTCCCCTCGTCTTTTGCCAAGCACAAGGCAAGGCCCCGCGCATCATTCACGAACGTCTGTTCTAGAATAACACAACGGGGCCAAGATGCTTAGTTGAAGTACCGGGGTTGGGAGCGAATCCCATCCCCAGTTTAGTTCTGCGAGAAGAACGGGAACTGTCGGGGATCAACCGGCGGATGCGGCATCGGCGTGCCCTGGGGCCCACCCTGCGGGCCACCCTGGCCGCCCATCATCTTATCGATGGCGTCCTGGACCTCGCCCTCAAACTTCTTCATGCCCTCGTGCAGGCGGCGCTGGCCGTCCTCGGAGCGCAGCTCCTCCATCTGCTCGGGCGAAATACCCAATAGATCACCCAGTATGCCCATCATCTCGCCACGCATGCGCTCGCTTGTATCCTCGTCGGCAAAACGACGCACCTCAGCGCGTGCCAGCGAATCGACCGTCATGCGTTCCTTGCCGCTCAGCCCCAGGTCGGACCATGCAAGCATGTACGGCCAGGCGCGCTCGGCAAATGAACGGGCCGAGACGATCGGCGCCGTCGGCAGCTGGCGGCGAGCCGCCTCTCCCTGGCGCACGAGCATCAGCAGCAACGAACATGCCTCGGGCTTGCCGGTGGCCATCGGAATGTCGTCGAAGGGACGGTTGCGGTCCACGTGCGACTCAAGCGTGCCATCGACCTCGCCCGGCTCGAGCCCGCCGAGCAGCTGCGCCGCGCGGTCGAGCATGTCGACCGGACCGTCAAGCGTCGAGAGCGCTTGCGCCAGCACGCGCTCCATGCAATCCTCCACCGCGTTGAGCGTCACGAGCTCCTGCGGCACCACGGCAGACGTACGGTTGCGTACGCGCGCCACAAACTCGAGCGTCGACAGATACACATCGCCAAAGGGAGCGTAATCGCCCTGGTAGCCACCGCAAAGCGCCGGTGCCGCCAACGCGTACTCGGTCTTGGAAAGCGGGCTCAGAGCCATCGCGCCCAGCTCGAGCGCCGTGTCCTCCAGCATGAGGCCCAGCGTGCGAGAGCGCAGGCGCTCGGCGTCGCCCGCCGACACATCGCGGTCGAGCACACGCGCGGCATCCGGTGCATCGCGCTCAACCGTGCGAATATGCAGGCGCTCGGCAATGGCGCGGACGGCGGCACAGCGGGCAGCCTCGGCATCTTCCTGCGCCGGCGTAAAGATACGGTTGCGCCCCAGCACCAGGCCGACCACATTGCGCGGGCCCAGAGCGTCGACGGCCAGCGCCGCCAGCAGGGACGACGGCAAGTCGCCCTCGAGCGCCACCACGGCGCGCGACGTACCGCGGGCGCGGGCGTTATCGCGAACGGCGAGCACCAGCGCCTGCCACAGCCATTCCTCGGAGCGAAACTCGGGCAGCTCGTGGTCCTCCAAGGCATCGAGCATCACGCCGCGCTTGATTTCCTGAACCAGCAGGCTCTCCTCAAAACACGGCGCTTGGGCCACCACGCGGCCGCAGTCGTCGAGCACAAACGAGCCGCCGGTATACACCGACTCGTCGTACGCACCGACCGGCGCCATGCAGGCAAACCACACGCTGCGCTTAGATGCGATCTTGCGGTAGGCTCCGCTGCGCACGGCGGCGATCGCGGCGGTCTCGCGGTCGGTCATATCGAATGCGTTGAACTGGAAATAGGCAATGAGGTCGACGCCGGTCGGCAGCATCTCGAGCTCGCGGTCCAGGTCGAAGATAACCGCGATGCGCACGCCGTCCACGTCGAACACCGGCGGCGCCCAACGCGCGTCGTTGTTCTCGCCACGCTGCAGGGCAATGCTCGCACGCGCGGGTACCACGCGACCGTCCTTGAGCATCATATAGTCGAGCAGTGGCTGGCCCTCAAACGAAACCGCCGCGGGCACGATGCAGATCATATCGAGCTCTTGGATACGCTCGGCGACGCCGGTCAGACCCGTCAGCATGTCGTGCTCAAAGTCGGCAGCGCCCACCAGGCCGCCGGGCAGGGCTCCCATAAAGAGCGGAGCCGGCACGCACAGCACGCGCGCACCGCGCTCGTGGGCCAGGCGCGCCTGGTCCTCGATGCGACCGCAGATACCCTCAATATCACCCAGGCGCATATCGATCTGTGCAAGTGCGAGCTTCATGGCTCAGCCCTTTCCGTCGTAAACCGTCGCTATCGCAGTAAAAGCGCCGGCCGCAAGATGCAGTCGGCGCTTGCATGTGCATATGCTAGCTATGATACCCCGAGCGGGGGCGCGCTCCTAGAACGTCGCGGACCACAGCCCGTGCAGGTTACAATAGGCATAGACGGTACCGGTCTTGGAGCCACCGGCAAAAAACGTCGCGGGCTTCATGCCGGGCTCAAGGTAATGGACCTCCAGACGGCCCTCGGCCTCAAGGGCAATCCACTCGATGTAGTGCTCGGGCACCATAGGATGCTCGACCGAGCCCACGCGCGCACGGATCACGTGACCGTCGCGCTCGCTCTCGACGACGGGCACGTGCTTCTCGTGCGCCGCGTCCTCGGTGTTCGCGGTCAGTTCCGTGCAGCCGACAGGGGTCGCAACGTCGTCGCCAAGGGCGGCAATGAGCTTGCCGTCGGGGTCCTTAAAGAATTTCGCCATGATGTTCTCCTTTGCTGATGTGCCGGTGTTCTCGATGCTTCTTATGCCCAAAGGCAAGCGAACCATCCACGGCATCGCAAATGAACACATAACGAGCGGGGACGATGGGACAGCGCGGGCTATCCGCCCTGGCGGCCCCACCTGAGCGGGTTAGCGCCCGTCGCCGCCGAGCAGCGCCAGAACATCCTCGCGGGTAAACAGCGCCGAGGAGATGCCGTCGCCGCCGAGCACGCTGTTGACCAGGTCGCGTTTGGACTCCTGCATCTGCATGATGCGCTCCTCGATCGTGTCCTTGGCGATGAGCTTGTACACGGTCACGGTATGTTGCTGGCCAATACGGTGCGCACGGTCGGTCGCCTGGTCCTGCGCGGCAACGTTCCACCACGGGTCGTAGTGGATGACCACGTCGGCCGCCGTCAGGTTGAGGCCCACGCCGCCCGCCTTGAGCGAGATCAAAAAGACCGGAACCTCGCCCGCCTGGAACTGTGCGACCATCTTGGCGCGGTTTTCCTTGGACGAAGCACCCGTGAGCTTAAGAAAGCCGATGTCCTCCTTGGACAGTCGCTTGCCAATGATATCGAGCATGCCCGTGAACTGGCTGAACAGCAGAATGTGGTGCCCGCCGTCGAGCGCACCGTGCACGAGCTCCATGCAAGCGTCGAGCTTGGCGCTCCCTGCCTTGTAGTCCTCGTAGTGTAGATGCGGGTCGCAGCAAATCTGGCGCAGCTTGGTGAGCTCGGCGAGTACCTTGAGCTTGTCCTTCTTAAACTCGGATGCCTCGCGATGCTGCACCTGCTGGGCGATGCGGTCCTGATTGGCCAGGTAGAGCTTGCGCTGCTCGCCGGTGAGCTGTGCCATGACGGTGTCTTCGATCTTCTCGGGCAGGTCGGCCACCACGTCTTCCTTAACACGGCGCAGCACAAATGGCGACACGAGCGCCTGCAGACGAGCGGCGCTATCGCCCTCGGCATGCTCGACCGGGCTTTCGAAGCGCTTGGCAAACGACTCGCGCGTCCCCAAAAGGCCCGGCATCAAAAAGTCGAAGATGCTCCAGAGCTCGGACAGACGGTTTTCGATGGGCGTGCCCGTCAGGGCAAAGCGCACGCCGGCCGGCAGGCGCTTGGCGGCGCGCGCCACCTGCGTGAGCGGGTTTTTAATGTACTGGGCCTCGTCGAGCACAACGCGAGCAAAGTCCTGCTCGGCATACTCGTCGATATCGCGGCGCATAAGGTCATACGACGTTACAACCACGTTGTGCTCGGCCACGCCAGCGATCTGCACGCGGCGTTGAGCCTTGGCGCCCACGATAGCGCACACGTCGAGCGAAGGCGCAAAGCGCTCCAGCTCGGCGGTCCAGTTGTACACAAGCGACGCAGGGCACACCACAAGCGTGGGCTTAGTGTCCCCCGCCTCCACGCGCGCCAGGATATGTGCGATCATCTGCAGCGTTTTGCCCAGGCCCATATCGTCGGCCAAGATGCCGCCAAGGCCCAGGTGCTCGAGCGAGCCGAGCCACTGGTAGCCGTCGACCTGGTAGCCACGTAGCGTGGCCTTGAGAGATGCCGGCACCGTAAAGTCCATCTTGCCGAGCGTGTCCAGGCGCTCGACGGTGCGGCGGAACGCGGCGTCGCGATCGGCCTCGAGCGCGGGAGTGCGCGCGAGCATGCTGTCGACGAACAGGGTACTCGACGCGGGAAGCGACACGCCGTCGAGCAGGTCGACAGCATCGACCCCCAGGTCCTCGGCAAGACCAAACGCGGCTCGGGCGCCCTCGTCCAGGCGAACGATGTCGCCGGACGTAAGGCGCGCGAATGTCTGGTGACGCTTGTAGGAGTCGAGGTAGGTGGCAAGGTCTGCCGCCGAAAGGCCGCTCGCGCCCAGTTCGACGTCGAGCAGGTTACTCTTGACGGTTGCACGCACCGAAAGCTTGGGCGCAGGGCGGACCGAGATCTGGCGTAGGCGGTCGCTGAGCATGACCTCGCCCAGCTCGGACAGAGCAGACAGGCCCTCGGTGAGCAGGCAGAACAGGCTCTCGTCGTCGCGCTCCTCAAACGCCAGGCCGCCCTCGTAAAAGTCGAAATACAGGGCCGCCGTGTCCATAACGCGAAACTCTGCCACCTCGTCGCGCGGCGGCACGCCCGGACGCCGCTCTTCGAAGGGGCTGCCCGGAGCGCCCAAGCTAAAGAGGTCTGCCGACCAATCACCATAGGCAACCGTAATCTTGCAGGTCACAAGCCCATCGTCGACACCGATTGCCATGGCAAAGCTCGGCTCGGGCGCCACGGTGTCGAGCACGGCGGGAGCGGTGAGGTCGGTGTATTCGCGCAGCACGGGCAGCGCCATGCGGCAGAATTCGCCCACCTGCTCGGCCTGTCTCTTATACACATCTGACGCTGCCGACGATCGCATAAGTGTAG
>URWS01000091.1 GCA_900551605.1 uncultured Collinsella sp.
TGGTGGCGGAGCGTCGCGAGCGCTACCGGGCTGCCGGCATTGCGACAGACGAGGCCGAGCTCGCGAGCGGCGTTGCCGACGAGCAGGGGCGTGTGGATGCTGCCGTGGGCGGCTATAACCGCGCGGTGCGTCGTCTGTACGGCCCTGGTAGGCCGTGGGGCGAGGTCGCCGAGTGGCAGACGGCAACGATGGAGGAGCTTGAGCGTCAGCAGCGCATCAACGAGACGGCGAAGCATCGCGTGGTGGGGCTCGTTATCGAGACGCGCCCCGATGCCGTGACGCCGCAGGCCCTCACGCTCATCCGCCGCCTGGGCTGCACCAAGATTCAGATGGGCATTCAGAGCCTCGACCAACATTTGCTCGATATCAACGAGCGTCGTATTTCGGTGGCTCAGATCGAGCAGGCGTTTTCGCTTGCGCGCCTGTTTGGCTTTAAGATCCATGCGCATTTTATGCTCAACTTACTGGGCGCCACGCCGGAGGGGGACAAGCGCGACTACGAGCGCTTTATGACCGAGGGGGCCTTTATGCCCGACGAGGTCAAGGTCTACCCGTGTGCGCTCATCGAGGGCTCGCGTCTGGTGGGTTGCTATGAACGTGGCGAGTGGCGTCCCTATACCGAGGAAGAGCTGCTCGATGTGTTAGCCGACGACATCGTGGTGACGCCGGCGTTCTGCCGCATCAGTCGCATGATCCGCGACTTTAGTTCCGACGACATCATGGTGGGCAACAAGAAACCCAACTTGCGCCAGCTCGTTGAGAACCGCCTGGCTGCTCGGGGGAAAGGCGCGACGGTGCGCGAGATTCGCTATCGCGAGATTAGCACGGCGGGCGCCGACTTGCATGAGCTGACCCTTGACGAGGAAGTGGCGTACGAGACGCCGGTGACGCGCGAGCGTTTTTTGCAGTGGATGACGCCGCAGGGCAAAATCGCGGGCTTTTTGCGGTTGTCGCTGCCCGACCATTCGTTTGTTGCCGCACATGCGGACGAGTTGCCGACGACGCCGGACGAGGCGATGATTCGCGAGGTGCACGTGTATGGCATGGCGGCGCGCGTGGGCGACCAGGGCCAGGCGGCGCAGCATCACGGGTTGGGGCGTTTGCTCGTAGAGCGTGCGTGCGAGATTGCCCGGGATGCGGGTTATGCGCGTATCAACGTGATTAGCGCGATTGGCACACGCGAGTACTATCGCCATCTTGGATTTTATGACCATGGCCTTTATCTGCAAAAGGAGCTCTAGATGAACAAGCCGAGTGTTTCTGCCGGCGTCGTTGCCGGCGTTGCTCTGGGAGCCGCGGCGCTTGGTGCGGCCGCTGTCGCTGTTCGTGCTGCCTGTCTGCAGGTTGCGCGAACCCGCAATGGGTTGGCGCGTGTGAAACGCGTGCACGATGAGAGCGGCGATGAGATTCGCGTGCTGGTGCAAGGCGGCGTCTACCAAAGCGCGAGTTACGTTGGCGAGCGTTGGGCAGAACCCGTCTTTGCGTACTATCGTGCATTTGACGATGTGTTTGAGTCCGAGGACGCAATGCGCGACGCTTATGGCTACGGCATCGACCGCATGCTTATGCTGGGCGGCGGCGGGTTTGCCTATCCTAAATTCGCCCTGATGTCGCACGAGGGCTTGCGCATGGACGTCATCGAGTATGACGGAGAGATTACGCGCCTGGCGCGCCGCTGGTTCTACCTAGACGAGCTGGAGCGCGCGGCGGGCGATCGCCTGCGGGTGATTACCGCTGAGGCTCGCTCGTATCTGGGTGTGACGAGCGTGGGCCATCGTCGCTATGACGCGGTCGTGAGCGATTGCTTTGGCGGTGCCGAGCCCGTACGCGAGTTGGCGACGGTTGAGGCGTTGCGTTTGGTGCGGGGTAGCTTGAACTCGGGCGGCATCTACGTGGCTAATATCGTGAGCTCGAACGAGGGGAACGATGTGACGTTCCTACGCGACTGCGCTGCCACGGCACTCGAGGTATTCGCCCATGCCTGGGTGGTCCCATGTGGCGATGCGAAGTTCGGCGGCGAGGAAAACTATCTGCTCATCGCCAGCGACGGCGACTATGCCTTTGCCGAAGCCGTGCCCTTCGACACCGACTTCCTCGGCACCGTTCTTCACGACAAGTAAGTCTCCCCGTCCTAAAAAAGACTGGTCTTAGGCGTGGTCGCGCCAGCTGAGGACGCGCTGCTTCATGCCCCCGATGTCGAGCACGCCTTCGGCGAAGCCTTTGCGCACAAGCTCCTCGGGAACGTACTCGTCGTAACGATCAAAGTAAGGCACCTCGCCGGGATAGACGAGCTCGATGGGATCGAAGTCCTTCTCGGCCTCGGCGGCGAGCACCTCAAAGAACGTCTCCTCGTCGGCCTTCATCTTGAACTGCATAAAGTACGGACGTGACGGGTCGAGTCCGCGAAGGCCCAGCTCCGCGGCACACTTAATCTTGAGCATGCGCTCGAGTGCCAAAAAGGCGTAGCTGCCCAGCCAGGGGAAGAGCACCCAGGTGTCGCCACCCAGGTTGATGAGTGGCTTGGTCCCTGCGCTCGAAATCTCGGCCGTATGGCGAGCCTGTGCAAGACGTGCCCGTGCGTTGCCCATGAGATACGGATATGCCGCATGCTCGTTGAGCGCCTTGCGCATGCGTTCGAGTACGTGTGTATTGATGTCACCGGGGCAGTCGCCAAAGTAGGCCGGCACACGGCCCTTGACCTGCGTGGCAAAGACGGTATGACGCTTCCAGTCCACTTCCTCGACAATCCAGCAATGGCCTGCGATGGCGATGCGCTCACCGGGCGGTGGGGGATTGACGATCGTGCCCAACTCGGCCGACTCGCTGCGAACGGTGAACTCCTCGTTTTCCTGGAACACGGCGTAGAACTTAAAGTTGTTGATGATGCGCTCGCCCGCGAGACCCACGATGAGCCCGCCGCCTTCGGTGACCTGGATATGGTCGATCTTAATGAGGTGACGCAGCAGCACGCGATAGTCATCGGCCGAGATACGATGGAAATAGCTCAGTGTGAGCACGCGCTGGGCAAGTTCGGCCGGCGTGAGCTCTCCGGTGCTGGCGAGGGTCGACATGGTCTGGTGATAGAGCAGGCTGTAGGGGAGTCGATCGAGCTCAGGCGGCTCGACCCATTTTTCCTCGCGATAGAGTTGTACGAGCGCGATGCCCTGCAGGAGCTTCCAAGGAATGGTCTCGGGCATCATCGTGCGCGGCTCAGGCTCTTCCTCGCGCATGACAAACCACATCTCGGGCGGAAGGTCGCGGCGTCCCGTGCGGCCCATTCGCTGCAAAAAGGAACTGACGGTAAACGGCGCATCGATCTGAAACGCACGCTCCAGACGGCCGATATCGATACCGAGCTCCAGCGTAGAGGTGGTGACGGTTGTCTGTGCCTGCTCCTCATCGCGCATGAGTTCCTCGGCCGTCTCGCGCAGCGATGCCGAAAGATTGCCGTGATGAATGAGGAAACGGTCGGGCTCGTGCCGGTTCTCGCAGTAGCTACGCAGCATGGAGCACACGGCCTCTGCCTCCTCGCGCGAGTTGGCAAAGACCAGGCACTTGCGGCCGCGCGTATGCTCAAAGATATAGCCCATACCGGGGTCGGCGTTGTCGGGCGCCGTGTCGGTGGGGTTGAGAAGCGCCTGCTCGGTCGCTCGTGGGATGTCGACTTCGCCCTCGGGGGCCGAGGAAGTGCGACGGTCTTTGGGAGCGGCTTTGCCCCGTGCCCGCTCACGACGTTGACGGCGCTCCTCTTGTGTGAGCTGTCCGCTGTGACGCATGTCTTGGGCGCCGGCGGGCAGTGCCGCGGATGCCGCCGCCTCGATGCGCTCGCACGCAAGCACTTCGGCCTCTTGAGGACCCGTGCTCTCGAATCCCCGCTGCTGTGCCTGGGGACCCGAGTTGTAGAAGTGCTCCATGGAGATGCGCCACACGCGACGCGGTTCCTCAAAACGGGGGATAACGCAGTCGCGTCCCGTTCCCTGCGAGAGAAAGGCGCCCGTGCGCTCGGGGTCGCCGATGGTGGCCGAAAGGCCAATGCGGCGGGGCTGCACGCCTGCCATGCGCGAGAGGCGCTCGATAAGACAGAGCGTCTGCCCGCCGCGGTCGCCGCGCATGAGCGAATGAACCTCGTCGATGACGACGTAGCGCAGGTCGCAAAACATGCGCGGGATCGCCATGTGCTTATGGATCAGGAGCGCCTCGAGCGATTCGGGCGTAATCTGAAGGATGCCGCTCGGCTTTTTGATGAGTTTGGCCTTGTGCGACTGCGAGACATCGCCATGCCAGTGCCAGACAGGGATATCGGCCTCTTCGCATAGGTCGTTGAGGCGGACGAACTGATCATTGATGAGTGCCTTGAGGGGGCCGATGTAGAGGGCGCCAACGCTTGCGGGCGGGTTCTCCCAAAACTCGGTCAGGATGGGAAAGAAGGCTGCCTCGGTTTTGCCGGAAGCTGTGGATGCCGTCAGGAGTACATTGTCCTGCGTATTAAAGATGGCGTCTGCCGCTGCAACCTGGATAGAGCGCAGGCTCTCCCAATCGTGGGAGTAGATGAAGTCTTGGATAAACGGGGCGTAGCGGTCAAAGGCGTTCACGGGGCCTCCCTTCAAAAACGAATCTCTCAACGCGGTGGGCAGTGGCTTGCTGCATTACTGCCTCGACGTTTGCCCAGATAAAACCTGCCAAAATAAACCTGTCCCTTTTTGGCAGGTTAGATGGTGAATTCGGCGAAGTTGCGGTCGCCGCCTGCGGCATCGGTGTCGCCTGTTGCGGTTGCCGGCGCCAGCGCGTCGCCGCCGACGCTTTGCAGTAACTCGGCCACGTTGGCGTCGGGGTTTTGGCATAGGATGTCGAGCAGCTCGATAAAGTCACGAATGACTTCACGCGGCGTCAGATGTGTGTCGGCTCCCACGCGACCGAACTCGATCTTGAGGAAGTCCACCAAGTCGTTCTCGGTAAGCGTGGGCGTCCAGCCAAAGTAACCGGCGTGAATTTGCATGAGTTTTTCGATGAGCACCAGCAACTCCTCGTAGGTGAGTGGCTGCAGACGGATGATGGGCGCGAGCATGTCCTTAAGGTCCTCGCGCGCAAAGCGACCCTGAGCGAGTCGGCTGCGCAGAGCCTCGTAGGAGAACACGCCGCGGCGGCGGTCTTCGATGGAGGTTGGAGTGCCGCCCATGATCATGCCCAGGTACTGCGCCTTGCCCTGGAGCGTGTCGTTGTACATAGTCAGGATCTTCTCGTAGTTGTATTGGCGCGTGATCGCGTTGGGAATCTTGTACAGATTCACGAGTTCGTCGATGAGCACCAGCATGCCCTTGTATCCGCTGCAGACCAAAAAGCGTGCAATGAGTTTGACGTAGTCGTACCAGTCGTCATCGCTGATGATGGTCGAGGAGCCCAGCTCGGCGCGTGCCTCGCTCTTGGTGCGGTACTCGCCGCGAATCCATTTGGTCACGCGGCTCATGGCCTCTTCGTCGCCCTCGGATACGGCCGTGCGATAGCGGCGGAGCATGCGGGTGAAGTCAAAGCCGTGGACCATCTCCTCGAGCGGGGCCAGTTGGGTATTGACGACCGACTCGTCGACGTCGGCACACGAGGCGACCCAGCGATCCAGAATAAGGTTGAGCGCACCGCCCTCGGGGCGCGTCTTGGTCGATATATTGCGGATGAGCTCGCGGTAGGTGGCAAGGCCCTGTCCTTGACCGCCCTGCAGGCGGCGCTCGGGCGACAAGTCGGCATCAGCGACGACGAATCCCTCGCCCATGGCGTGCGTGCGGATGGTCTGGAGCAAAAAGCTCTTGCCGGCGCCGTAACGACCGACCAGAAAGCGGAAGCTCGCGCCACCGTCGGCGATGAGACTCAGATCGGTGAGCAGGGCGCGGATCTCGACCTCGCGCCCTACGGTGATGTAAGGAAGGCCGATGCGCGGGACCACGCCGCCCTTGAGCGAGTTGAGAATGACGGCGGCGACGCGCTTGGGCACGCGGGGTGCTGCGGGTGCGGTATCACTCATGGTCTAGGTATCCTCTCACGTCTGCTTCGTAGTCCTGGATAATTTGCGGTCCTGCCGCGCCAAATTCAATTACGGTGTCACCTACCAGGTCAAAGAGCGCCTCGTTGATGGTATCGACGAGCATGTCCTCGCTCTGCCCCGATTGCACTACCGCCGATTCCGTCTGTACTGCGTTGTGCTCGAGCAGTGCGCGGAGATAGGCGTTTGCGGCGGGTGCGAGTTCGCTCGTGGCGTCAGCGGGCGCAGCAGCTGCGAACGCGGGCGTTGGCGCGAGAAGCGGTGCCACGACACCAAACTGTTCGGTGGATATGGTCTGTCTCTTATACACATCTGACGCTG
>URWS01000092.1 GCA_900551605.1 uncultured Collinsella sp.
AAAGAGAAGAGGCGGGGCATGCCCCGCCTCTTACACCACATCTCTGCGCGCTACCAATAGAGACATTTCATGAAGCCATTTTTGCTCATTTTGCGCAACAGATGTACGCTAATTTGGCTCAACCTTGAGACAAAATGAAGTAATTTCGATAGACCTCGGGTTCAACGAGGCGATTTTGACCCAAATACGCTGTTACTAAACTGGTAACAGTACTCATATTTGGCCTTTTTTGACCACGGGTCCTCTTGTTGGTGTCACACAGCTGCTTCGTGCGGGTATCCTAATGCCAACGTGTGCCTATCAGAGGAGAGACCATGCTGTTGTCCGGTATCATCGCTGCCCTTACCAGCCTTTTGATTCCCATCATCATTCTGTTGCTGCTGCTTCCCAACGCCTGCTACGTCGTTGAACAGCAGCATGCCGTGATCATCGAGCGTCTGGGCAAGTTTAACCGCATCGTCAACGCGGGCTTCCACATGAAGGTGCCCGTGATCGACCGCAAGGCCGCCACGGTGAGTCTGCGCACCATGAAAAACGGTTTTGGCATCGACGTTAAGACCCAGGACAACGTGACCATCGGCCTTGAGGTCTCTGCTCAGTATCACGTGAGCTATGACATGGGTGCCGGCCCGGCAGATTCGGGCATCTACAAGAGCTACTATATGCTGCAGGAGCCCGTCGACCAGATGCGTGACTTCATCACCGACGCCCTGCGCTCTTCGATTCCCGTCTACACACTCGATGAGGTCTTTGCCAAGAAGGATGACATCGCCAAGGATGTCAACGCTACCGTTTCCGAGCAGATGGCCGCCTACGGCTTCACCCTTGTGTCGACGCTCATCACCAAAATCGCACTGCCGACCGAGGTCGAGAACTCCATGAACGACATCAACGCCGCCCAGCGCAAGCGCGCTGCGGCACAGGAGCTCGCTGAGGCAGACCGCATCAAGCGCGTCACCGAGGCGACCGCCGAGGCTGAGGCTATGGAAAAGGCGGGCGAGGGCATCGCCAACCAGCGCAAGGCCATCGCGCTGGGTATCAAAGATTCGCTCGAGATCATCCAGGAGACGGGTGTCGGCAATGACGAGGCCAACCAACTGTTCATGTTTACGCAGTGGTCCGAGATGATGACGGAGTTCGCTCGCACGGGTAAAACCTCGACGGTCGTGCTGCCGAGCGACTTTTCGCAGTCGGCCTCTATGTTCGAGCAGATGCTGGCTGCCGGTAAGGTTCAGAACGAGTCAAAGGAGTAGACACGCGTGAAATACACCGTCGTTTGTGTTGGCAAGCTCAAAGAGCGCTTTTGGAAGGATGCCTGCGCTGAGTACACCAAGCGCCTGGGTGCCTATGCCAAGGTTGATATCCGCGAGGTGGCCGATATCGACCCGGCCAAGGCGGGCGGCGTGGATGCCGCGCGCGACAAGGAGGGAGCGGCGATACTTGCAGCCCTGCCGCCTCGAGCACATGTGATCCTGCTGGCCATTGAGGGCAAAGAGCGCTCGAGCGAGGAGTTTTCGGCGCGGCTCGATGATCTTATGCTGCGTGGTAACAGCGACATCGCCTTTGTGATTGGCGGATCGGACGGCGTGAGCGATGACGTGCGCGCACGAGCCGACGAGATGCTCAGCTTTGGACGCATTACCTTGCCGCATAACTTGGCGCGCGTGGTGCTGCTAGAGCAGATTTACCGTGCCTGCAAGATCAGTCGTGGTGAGCCGTATCACAAATAGGTCGGCAATACGAAACAATGGCGTGGGACAATACCTTTCGTTTTGAGGAATGTGTCTGAAAGGACTATGTGATATGAAGATTGGATTTGTCGGTTTTGGCAATATGGCGAGCGCTATGGCCGATGGCTGGATCGCTGCCGGTGTAGCTGCGAGCGACATGTGCGCCTGTGCGGGTCGCTACGACGCACTGGTTGAGCGCTGTGAGGCGCGCGGGATGGCCGCTTGCCACGATGCCGCCGAGGTGGTCGCCGCATCCGATATCGTGGTCGCTGCGGTTAAGCCGTACATGATCGAGAAGGTCTTCGCTCCGCTCAAGGGCATTCTTGCCGACAAGGTCGTTCTGTCGGTTGCCTGGACCTGGGACAGTGCCAAGTGGGAGCAGGTCCTGCCGGGCGTCGCGCATATCTCGACGGTGCCCAACACACCGGTTTCGGTGGGCGAGGGCGTCATCGCTTGCGAGAAGGCTTCCACGCTTAGTGATGAGCAGAGCACAGTGGTGCTTGATCTGCTTGGCAAACTCGGTGCGGTGGTCGAGCTCGATACGAGCCTGCTGTTTGTGGGCGGCACGGTGGGTGGTTGCGCTCCGGCATTTGTCGCCATGGCAATCGAGGCCCTGAGCGATGCGGCGGTCAAGCACGGTATCCCGCGTGCCGATGCCTATCGCATTGTGAGCCAGATGGTGCTAGGTACGGCAAAGCTGCAGCTTGCAACTGGCCAGCATCCTGCGGCGATGAAGGATGCCGTATGCTCGCCCGGTGGTGCCACCATCAAGGGCGTCGTTGCGCTCGAGGACGCCGGCATGCGCAGCGCCCTGGTCAAGGCAATCGACGCAACTCTCCAGTAAAACCGACCAAAAAAAGGACAGGTTTATTTTTGGCAGGTATTTTCTGCGGTTTGTCCTTTTAGCGAAAAGCGCCCCGCAACTGGCTCAATTCCAGTTGCGGGGCGCTTGCGTTTGCCCAGATAAAACCGACCAAAATAAACCTGTCCCTTTTTGGCAGGTTAGTCCCAGAAGCTGTCTTCCTCATCCTCGGACTTGGGTCCGCGGTCGACGTACATCTTATGGGTACGCTTCTCCATTACAAAGGCAAGAATCGCAAATAACAGGATGCCGCCAGCGAAAAGGATGGCAAAACCGGTGCGGGTGCTAAACAAAAAGGAAAAAACTGCGTCCATTGGGTGCCTTCTTGCGTAGTTGAGTTGGGTCGTAAACGTTCATAAGTATATACTTGCCCATACATGTACAAGGTTGCAACCTAAATGGAATGTATATCGCCGGAGGATCTAATGCTTGATATCAAGTTTGTTCGCGAGAACCCCGATGCCATCGATGTCGCCATGGCTAACCGCCAGACGTCTTGGGATCGCGAGAAGTTCTTTGAGCTCGACGACGAGCGTCGTGCCGTCATCACCGAGGTCGAGGAGCTCCAGGCTACGCGCAATGCCGAGTCCAAGAAGATCGGCGCCCTGATGAAGGAGGGCAAGAAGGACGAGGCCGAGGCCGCCAAGGAGGCCGTGCGCGCCGTCAACGAGAAGATTGACGGTCTGGCCGAGCGCCGTACTGCTCTCGAGCAGGAGCAGTACGACTTCATGGCTCACCTGCCCAACATTCCTTGCGAGGCCACGCCGTACGGCAAGGACGAGGACGAGAACATCGAGCGCCGTCGTTGGGGCACCCCGCGCGAGTTCGACTTCGACTTTAAGCCGCACTGGGATCTGGGCACCGACCTCGACATCCTCGACTTCGAGCGCGGCAACAAGCTCTCCGGCAGCCGTTTTACCGTTCTCGGTGGCGCTGGCGCCCGCCTGGAGCGCGCCCTCATCAACTTCTTCCTCGATACGCACATTAGCCGTGGCTTTAAGGAGTGGTGGCCGCCTATCGTCGTCAAGCGTCAGACCATGTTTGGCACGGGTCAGCTGCCCAAGTTCGAGGACGACGCCTATCACGTCTCGGGCGACAACTTCCTGATTCCCACCGCCGAGGTCGTGCTCACCAACCTGCACGCCGGCGAGGTCCTCGATGCCGACACCCTGCCGCGCCGCTACACCGCCTTCACCCCCTGCTTCCGCGAGGAGGCCGGTTCCGCCGGTCGCGACACCCGCGGCATTATCCGTCAGCACGAGTTCGACAAGGTCGAGATGGTCAAGTTCGCTAAGCCGGAGGAGTCCGACGAGGAGCTCGAGAGCATGACCGCCGAGGCCGAGTACCTGCTGCAGCAGCTGGGCCTTCCGTATCGCGTGATTAGCCTGTGCACCGGCGACTTGGGTTTCTCTGCCCGGCAGACCTACGACGTCGAGGTCTGGCTGCCGAGCTACAACGCCTACAAGGAGATCAGCTCCTGCTCCAACTGCGGTGACTTCCAGGCTCGCCGCGCCAACATCAAGTATCGCGACCCCGAGAACTTCAAGGGTTCGCGCTACCTGCACACCCTCAACGGCTCTGGTCTGCCGGCTGGTCGTACGATGGCTGCCATTCTGGAGAACTATCAGAATGCCGACGGCACCATCACGATCCCCGAGGTTCTGCGTCCCTATATGGGCGGCATGGAGAAGATCGTGCCCGAGGCGTAAGGTCTCTTGCAAACATATCGCATGATGAACGGCGGGGCCATGGGGCTCCGCCGCCTTTGTTTGCGCGCGGCTTGCGACGTTTTGACGCGGAAGACGGCCAAAACAAAAAGAGGCCCGATTCCCGGGGGAAGCGGGAATCGGGCCCTGCTCGCGCGCTCGCGCTGCCCTGCGGGCTATTCTGCGCGTGGCGTCATGCCGGGTTTGGCGCTACTTTCTCGTTCCGGAGATGACAAGTCCGTTCTCCTCGCAGAGATCCTTGATGCTAATGTCCTTGGCCTCAAGCTTCTTTTCCTCAAGATCTTCTTCGCAGAACTCAATGGACTCGAGGAATGCCTTGCAGGCGGGGTCGTCGGTGGTCGCCATAAAGAGAGTGATCTCGACGCTTCTTCCGGAGTTGGGAATATCGGTCGCGAGGTGCATGCTCGGTGTCTTGTGCCACGTAAAGTTGACGGTCTTCCAGGTATACCGGCCGATGGTCACGTCTTCTCCACGCTCATAGCCATCGCGGGCCGAGTCGTTGGTGACAACCGTCTCGGCGTCCTTCGTGGAGCTTACGCCAAAGGAGATGACTTTGTTGCTATCCTCGATGCCGTTGAAGAGGATTTCAGACACATTGCCATCGCTTCCGCTGCGCGCCCATACGTCGTAGCCCTCGGGTGCGTAAGCCTTGAACCACGTAAAGTCGATACGGTCGTCGGCGGGCTTTTTGGACTCCTTCTTTTCGGTCGCCTGCTTGGGGGCGCTGCCGGCGTCGCTGCCAGCAGGCTTTGCAGAGCTACCGCCGTTGCAGCCCATGAGGGCCATGCTCAGGGCAAGAGCCGCAACGCATACCGCCAATAGCTTCTTAGTGATCTTCATGGGTTCTCGTCCTTTCTTGCTCGACCCTCTCCGTTTTCCTTACAGACCGTTGTGTGGAGCAACGTCTGTCGTACACAAATGAACTGCGGGGCTACTTTCCCGGCTTGTACTCAGTGAGGCCGTTTTCCTTGCAGAGGTCGGCAATGCTGATGTTCTTGGCCTCGTTATGCGCCTCTTCGAGGTTCTCGGGGAACTCGAGGGACTCGAGGAATGCCTTGACGGCGGGGTCGTCGGGAGTCGTCATGAACAGGTAGATAACGACGCTTTGGCCGGTATCGGGAATCTCGGAGATCAGTTCGACGCTCGGTGTCTTGTTCCAGGTGAAGTTGACGGTCTTCCAGGTGTACTTGCCGATGGTGATATCTTCACCTGCTTCGTAGCCGTCGCTCTCGGTTTCATCTGCAACGAGCGTCTCGGCGTCGTCGGACTCAACATCAAAGGAGATGGACTTATCGCTCTCGTCGACATTCTTGAAGCAAATGCTGCCGACGAAGCCGCCGTCGCCGCTGTCGGACCAGACGTCATAGCCCTCGGGCACAGAGGCCTTGAACCAGGTGAAGTCGATACGGTTGTCCGCGGGCTTCTTGGACTCCTTTTGCTCGGTAGTGCCCTTGGAGGCGCTCCCGCCACTGGAAGAGCTTGTGCCGCCGTTGCAGCCCATGAGGGCCATGCTCAGGGCAAGAGCGGCGACGCATACCGCCAGTAGTTTCTTGGTGATCTTCATAGGTCCTCGTCCTTTCGTGTGCGTTCTTTTCATTTCGACCCATGAGTCGCTGCGTGGATCAACGGATGCCGTCATGGGCCCTTCCTACTTACGAGGCTATCGGTCGGGGGCATTTTAGGAAGTGCCTTGGGTCCCAAAAACGTCGTGCAAAGCGCCACAAGCGTCCCATTTTTGAATGTGGGGCAACAACATGGGGGAGGGGAAAAATATTTGGGCAGGCGCGAGCCATCTACCTGCTTTTCCGTTGCTTGGATGCGTGCGGCTAAAAATTATTTTGACTTTAAGAGAATTTTTTCTTGACGCGACCTAGGGGCGGTGGCATTATGAATAAAGCGCTGCGGCGTTACCTCAGCTGGATAGAGGGTCTGACTACGAATCAGAACGTCATAGGTTCGAATCCTATACGCCGCACCAATTGAGATTAAAGCCTCCGGCAACGGGGGCTTTTC
>URWS01000093.1 GCA_900551605.1 uncultured Collinsella sp.
GCCCTCCGAGTCCAAGGCCGAGGCAGCTGTCGAGGCAAAGCCGGCTGCCAAGACTACCACGCGCAAGCGCACTACCACGACGGCCAAAAAGGCCACGACCAAGGCTGCTGCTCCCAAGGCAGAGGCTATGGCCGAGGACAAGCCCGCAGTAAAGGCCGAGCCGGCACCGAAGGCTGCTGAGGTCAAGACCGCTCCGAAGGCTACGGCAAAGACCGAGCCCGCCAAGGAGGCCCCGGTCTCCCCCGCCGCTAAGACTGAGGAAAAGGCTCCGACCAAGAAGACCTCCGTCCGTAAGGCAACGGCCACCCGCAAGCGCCACTAATCCGGACGATTCAAACTTAATCCTCAACGCAAAAGAGGGCGCCCCAACCAGGCGCCCTCTTCTTGGTTGAACTTCTCTAGTAAAAAGAAGCCCGGTTTACTACGACAAAATGGCTCCGGCTGACCACGGCGAGTAATCTACGAAATCGGCAACGCCTCTACCTGCGGTTTTAATATCATCAAAATGACCGTGGTTGAGATCATCCAATTCATCGTAGTAAACCGAAGTACTTTTGGTTGGCTACAAATAGTATCGGTATAGACGTTTTTAAATATCGCGATAATTTGGGTGGTAAAACGATTTTCTAGGACAACCGTTCGCCGATGGTAAACGGATGTTGTTTATACAGCCTGTGTACAACAGATATACTTACTTCTTGTGCGTAAAGCCCATGGCCCGCAGGCCATGATTCTATTGAACTGGACCGTACTATGAGATTGATACACAACAGCCGTCTGCCGCAGTTTCGCACTCCGTTTGGCGCTGTGACCACTGGAACTACCCTTTCGCTCTCCGTGATTCTGGAAGATGCCGATCTCAACCAGGCAACGCTTACGCTGCGCACCTGGGTCGATGAGATCGGTGAGTCTCGGTATCCCATGACGCACGAGGGCGACGGCATATTTACCGTAGAGCTTGAGTGCGCCGAGCCCTGTCTTATCTGGTACAGCTTTATCTGCAATATCGAGGGCCAGCCCGAGGTCCGCCTGGGCGCGCCCCAGGGCCGCACCGGCGGCGAGGGCGTAACCTACGACTACGCCGAGGTGCCGTCGTTCCAGGTCACCGTCTATAAGCACCGCGAAGTTCGACCCGAGTGGTACGAGCGCGGCATGGTCTACCAGATCTTCCCCGATCGCTACGCCCGCGACGAGCACTGGCGCGAGCGCACGCTGGCTCAGGTCGAAAAGCCGCGCAACGGAATCCAGCGCCGCATGGTCGAGGACTGGAACGAGCCGCCCGAATACGAGCGCGCCGAGGACGGCTCCATCAAGACCTGGGACTTTTACGGCGGTTCGCTCAAGGGCATCCAAGAAGACCTTCCTCGCATCGCCGAGCTGGGCTTTACGGCCATCTACCTCAACCCCATCTTTGAAGCCGCGAGCAACCACCGCTACGACACGGCCGATTACACCAAGATCGACCCGATCCTGGGCACCGAGCAGGACTTTACCGAGCTGTGCCAGGCGGCCGAAAAGCTGGGCATTTCCATCATCCTGGACGGTGTGTTCAACCACACGGGCGACGATTCAATCTACTTCAACCGCTATGGCAACTACCCCGGCGTCGGTGCCTGGCAGAGCGAGGATTCGCCGTGGCGCGATGCGTTTAATTTCCACGAGGACGGCTCATACGACTGCTGGTGGGGCGTGGGCAATATGCCCGCCATCAATGAGAGCTCCGAGCTGGTGCGCGAGCGGATCCTGGGCAAGGACGGCGTGATCCGTAAATGGCTGCGCGCCGGCGCTCACGGCTGGCGCCTGGATGTGGCCGACGAGCTTTCGGACGATTTCCTGACCGAGATCAAGAAGGCTGTACTCGCCGAAAAGCCCGATGCGTTGTTGCTCGGCGAGGTCTGGGAAGACGCCTCCAACAAGATCAGCTATGGCCACCTGCGTCGTTACCTGCAGGGCTCCGAGCTCGACTCGGCCATGGATTACCCCTTCCGCGACATGGTCATCGGCTTTTTGATGGGCTACAAAAACGCCTACCAAGCTGCCGAGGATATCGAGACCCTACGCGAGAACTATCCGCATGAGGCCTTGTCTTGCGCGCTCAACCTGCTGTCGAGCCACGACCGTCCGCGCATTATCTCAGTGCTCGGCGGCGGCCCCGACGAGTCGCAGCTGCCCGAGTGCGAGCGCAGCAAGTGGCGCCTGGACGAGAACGCGATGGGCCTGGCCAAGAGCCGTTTTTGGCTCGCGACGCTCATGCAGATGACGTTCCCGGGCGTTCCCTCAATCTATTACGGTGACGAGTACGGCTTGGAGGGTCTCACTGATCCGGGCAATCGTCGCACCATGCCGACCAAGGAAAACCTGCACGACTTCGATACGTTTGCGATCGTCAAGAACGCATCTGCTGTGCGCCGCGCGCTGCCGTTTATGATCGATGGCGAGATCAAGGCATTTGCACTCAATGACGAGGTGCTGGCCTACAACCGTGCGGGCAAGGACGGCGAGTCTGCGACCGTTATCATCAACCGCAGCCTGCGCAACTCGCATCGTGTGACCATTCCGGCACTCGGCGAATGTGCGAGCGATGTGATCAGCGGTCACGAGTGCGAGATTCACAACGGTACCGTCACGCTCGACCTGTACCCGCTGGGCTCGTCGATCATCTATCACCATGCCGAGCAGCGCCTGCAGGAGCCGCTCGATCACGGTGCGGGTGTTGTGTGCCATATCACATCGGTGCCGACCGACGACGGCAAGCCGGGTACGATCGGCGCTCCCACGCGTCGCTTTATCGACCATCTGGCTGCCATGGGCATGCGCTACTGGCAGGTTCTCCCCGTAAACCCCACGGACTTCTTCCGCTCCCCTTACGCCGGTCCTTCGGCCTTTGCAGGCAATATCGACCTGCTGCCCGAAAGCCACGAGGAGCTGGCCGCCGACTTTGAGACCTGGAAGGCCCGCGGCGGCGAGGATGCCGATCCGCTGTACACCGCGTTTAAACATCGCAATGCCGATTGGCTCGAGAAATACTGCGTCTACATGGCCGTTAAGAAGTACTTTGAGGGCGATTCGCGCCACGATTGGCCGGCAGATGTCGCGCGCTACAACGAGCATCTGATTGACGACAAGCGCTTCCACAACGAGGCCGAGCTTCAGGCGTACATGCAGTACCGCTTTGACCTGGCTTGGTGTGAGCTCATGAACTATGCGCACAAGAAGGGCATCGAGGTTATCGGCGATATTCCTATGTACGTGTCCGACGATTCGGCGGATGCGTGGAGCGAGCCCGAGAACTTCTGGCTGTCCGATACCGGCAAGGCGATTGAGATTTCCGGTGCGCCGCCCGACAACTTTGCACCCGAGGGCCAGGTGTGGGGCAACCCGACGTTCCGCTGGGACCACATGAAGCAGAACGGCTATAGCTGGTGGATGGATCGCCTGCGCCGCGCGTTCTCGCTCTACGACCGTGTGCGTCTGGATCACTTCCTGGGCTTCCACAGCTACTTTAGCATTCCCGCGGGCAAGGCCTGCGCCGACGGGCGTTGGCTGGCAGGCCCGGGCAAGGACCTTTTCCAGACCGCCTATGACGAGCTGGGTCCGCTCAACTTTATCGCTGAGGACTTGGGCTATCTGACGCCTGGCGTTCGTGCCATGGCTTCGACCTGTGGTTTCCCCGGCATGGATGTGCTGGAGTTTAGCGATTACGACGTTCGTTGCGGTGTGCATCCCACGCCCGGCAAGATTCTGTACACCTCGACGCACGATACGTCGACGCTGGCCGGTTGGTGCACGCGTTCCTTTGCGGGCGGCGATGAACCGAGCGGTGTTGAGGTGGCGGCCAAGCTGATGAGCGACGCGCTGGCAAGCGACGCTCCCCTAGTGATGATGCCGCTACAGGATATCCTGGGGCTTGGCGACGACGCGCGCATGAACGTTCCGGGCGTGGCCACGGGCAACTGGACCTGGCAGGCTGACGAGGCGGACATTGCAGCCGGTGAGGACAAAACCGCACAGCTCCTGCGCAACAACCATAGATTCTGGGGCGAAGCGTGATAAAACCCCCGATATAGGGTACAGTTACAGACGTTTGAATTTTTGCGGGCAGAGTAATCTGCCCGCTTTGTGCTGAAAAGGAAGTATTATGGCGCGCTACGATTACAAGTGCTCGAGCTGCGGCAACGTGTTTGAGGTTGAGCATCCCATGTCCGAGACTCCCGAGGTCGTGTGCCCCAGCTGCGGTGCCCCGGCGGCCAAGACGTTCTCGGCCAGCGGCATTAAATTTGAGGGCAGCGGTTTCTACAACACCGACCAGCGAAGCGGCGGCTCCAGCACCAGCGCCACCAGCGGCTGCTGCGCCAACTGCCCGCATAGCCACTAGAAACAACGCGGCCCCGCGATCAACACCGATCGCGGGGCCGTTTCTTTAGCTACCCAGGTTTCCTTATGAGTTGCGGTGAAATAAGGACTGTTTGGCGGCTAGAAGCCTATATTCAATCCCTATTTCACCGCAACTTAGTAGCTACTTGTGGACCAGGCGGGCGCAGAAGTGGCCGTCGTAGGAGTCCGCGTTTACCGGCACGCTTTGGAAGAGACCTCGATCGTTTTGACGTACGGATACGAGCTTCTTGGCCTGATCGAACTCGGGGAGCTGCAGAATCTGTGCCTCGGAAAGCGGCTCCAGGCTAAAGCCGGCGCCCTCGGGAGAGTTCAGGAAAGCGTCCACAACCTGCGTGTTCTCCTCGTCGAAGACCGAGCACGTCGCATAGATGAGCTCGCCACCGGCAGCCACGCGCTCAGCAGCCTCTTTGAGCATCGTCAACTGCAGTTTGGGCAGCTCAACCGTCACATCCTTTTCGGTCAGACGCCACGGAATCTCGGGGTGACGGCGCATGGTGCCGGTGCCCGAGCACGGCGCATCGATAAAGACCGTGTCGAACTTAACCGGCTCGCCAAGCATGGCATCAAACGAAGTGAGCACCTCATCAAGCTCGCAGGCATCACCCGAAACCGTACGAACGCCCTGAATACCGGCCTTATGCAGGCGAGCGAGATTCAGGTCGCACTTACGGTCATGAAGATCAAGTGCCGTATGCTGACGCTCATAACCGGCGCGCTTGGCCTGGCACATCATCACATAGGTCTTGGTACCGCGACCGGCACCAATCTCAAGGCAGCTTCTAGGACGCGTGGCAGCTGTGGCGATAAGCTGCGCATTGAGATCAGATGCCACCGCGGCAGCACGCTCAAACACACCCGAAGCAACGGTAACCTGGGCATCAACCGGGGCATGGCAGCCCGGGAAGACAGGCGCGACGAGCTGGGAGATATACGGATCGGGCTTGGTCGCAAAGGCGTTCTCATGCAGGGCCAGCGGCGCGGGGGCCAGATTGCCGGCAAAGTTAAGTGCACCCTCTGGCGTGTCGAACGATGCCATAATGCGAGCGCACAGCCAACGCGGTAGACCCATCAGGCGCGACAGACGAACCAAGCGTCGCTCAGACTCATCCACATCGGACGCAGTAGCAAAGTCCTCAACGTTGTCCGCGACCTTATGCAGCACGGCATTGGCCAAACCTGCGGCAGACTTAGCGCCGATGCGCACCAGCTCAACACCCTGACTCACCGCAACGCGGCCAGGCGTATGCAGATAGAGCATCTCGAAGGCCGAGATACGAAGCGCCATGCGAACACGCGGCGCAACCTTTTTAGGCTTATCGAGAAACTGATCGAGCAGTTCGTCCAAAATACCCTGTGTGGCGGCAACACCCAGCGCCAAGCGAGCGGCAAAAGCGGAATCGCGCTGGTCAATAGCCTTGGCCGATGCGCGAGAGGACAGCACGTCACGTGCATACATGCCGCGGCGATCGGCCTCCATCAGCACATCGAGCGCAAACTTGCGCGCGGGAGACAGCTTGCTCATGACAAAACACCCCACGAAAGATCGGCGCCCTGCAGACCAGCAGCCCAAGCAGAAGCGGCCATAGCACGCTTGCCATCAGGCTTAACCTCGCGCAACTCAACGGTGCCATCGGAAAGACCAAGGTAAACACGCTTGGCCTTAACGAGAACCTGACCCTCGCCAAGCGACACATCTGCCGGCTCGGCATCGAGCACGCGTACGGTCTTGCCAGCAATCACGCAACGAGCAGGCGCGGTATCGGACGAGGCCAGCACATGACGCACGCAATCAAGCGCCGCCATCTGCGGATCCAGACGCATCTCCTGCTTGGAAATCTTCGCAGCATGCGTAACGAGCGACTCATCCTGCTCCTGTCTCTTATACACATCTGACGCTGCCGACGATCGCATAAGTGTA
>URWS01000094.1 GCA_900551605.1 uncultured Collinsella sp.
CTACACTTATGCGATCGTCGGCAGCGTCAGATGTGTATAAGAGACAGCCACCGGCGCGGCCCCATAGGCATCAAGCGGAACGTAGTCGTACGGGTCCTCCTCGACCGGTGCGGACACCGGCGGCGTCGCACCCGCGGCCCAGGCACCGCGACCGGCACTGCGCGCACCAGCCGCACCGCCGCCCGAGCTTCGTCCCTGCGAACCGCCCGCGCGCTCAGCTTGCGCGCGTTGACGCTCGTAGTTCTGCTCACGCCGGCGCTCGGCATCCTCACGCTTGGCAACATCGCGAAACACGCGGCCAGAACTCGCGCGCACGGTCTCCAGGTCCAAACCCAACAGGTCGGCAATCTGGATAAAGTACGTGTCGATCATATAGCTGTCGCGCAGCGGATAGATGAGCGTCAACGCATCCTCGAGCGCTTTGGCGCGACCGCCCGGCGTGGTAATGTCGCTCGACTCCTGCAGCGAGCGGTAGACAAAGTCCATGAGGGGCTCGGCGGCATCGATGCGCGCCTGAAGTGCCTCGCCGCCATGCGCCGTGATGAACTCCATGGGGTCGTTGCCGTCGGGCAGCACCACGCTGCGCAGGTCCATCGAATCCTGCTCGATAAACTGAATCGCGCGGCGAGCGGCCTTTTGACCGGCGGCGTCGCCATCGAACATATATACAATGCGCTTGGCAAAGCGGGTGAGTGTCTTAACGTGATGTTCCGTGAGCGCCGTGCCCAGCGTGGCGACGACGTTTTTGATCCCTGCCTCCCAGCAGGCGATGCAGTCGGTATAGCCCTCCACCACGATGGCGGTATCCTGCGCGACGATAAACTCCTTGGCCCAGTTAAAGCCGTAGAGGTTTCGCTTTTTATGAAACACGCTCGTCTCGGCGGTATTGAGGTACTTAGGCTGACCATCGCCCATGATGCGCCCGCCAAAAGCGATGTTATGACCCTGCTCGTCAAAAATGGGAAACATCACACGGTCGTAAAAACGGTCGGCGAGCTGTCCGCGCCCACGGCTCACGGCCACGTTGGCGTCAATCATCTCCTGCGGGGTAAAGCCCGCTTGAGACAGATGAGAAACCAACGCGTTGCGACCCGGCGCAAAACCCAGGCAGTAGCGTCGACAGACATCGCCACCCATACCGCGGCTGGCAAAGTACTCGCGCGGACGGCTGTCCTTACCGCGCATAAGCATGGTGTGGTAGAACTGGGCCGTCTCGGCGCACAGGTCATAGATGCGGGCACGCTTGGTGCCGCGATCGCGCTGCGCACCGGTGTCGTGCAGTTCAATGCCCGCACGATCAGCCAAATAGCGGATCGAATCGGGAAAACTCAGGTTCTCGCGCTTCATGATATAGGTAAAGACGTCGCCGCCCTCGCCGCAGCCAAAGCAGTGCCACACCTGCGTAGCAGGGATAATGTGAAACGATGGGGTCTTTTCGCCATGAAACGGACAGCAGCCCCAAAACTCATGGCCGCGGGGCTTGAGCTCAACCGTTTCCTGCACGATGGCAACCAAGTCTGACGCCGCGCGTACCTGATCTTTTTCCTCATCGCTAATCACGGATACTCACCCCCTGCTCACCCAAGTTATGACGGATATCGTCGATATTACCCTCGACGGTCGCGACAAGCTCGTCCAGGGAATCGAACACGCGAGACGGACGCAGCCAGCGCGTAAACGCCAGCGACACGGAAGCGCCATACAGGTCGCCCGCATAGCCGATCAAGTTGGCCTCGAGATGCGCCGAGGCGGCATCATCGGCATAGGTCGGCGGCAGGCCGACGTTAACGGCAGCAGGCCATACGGTATCGTCGACCAGCACCAGACCCTCATAGACGCCATCGGCAGGCACTTGGATGCCGTCGGGCACCTGGATGTTTGCCGTGGGAAAGCCCATATCGGAGCCCTCGTGACGGCCAGCCGCCACAACGCCGCGCAGCATATAGGGACGGCCGAGAAGCTCGGCAGCCAGCTCCACATGACCCTGACCCAGCTCATGGCGGATGCGCGTGGCGCAGATGGTCTGCCCGTTAACGCAGAGCAGGTCGTGACCGTAAACGTCAACCCCACGCTCAGTGCCCCAGGCGCGCATCTCGGCAACGCCTGAAGCCCCGCCGCGGCCGAGCCTAAAGTCGCTGCCGACACGAATGGAGCGAATGTCGACAACGCGCGACAACAACGCCAGAAACCCGACATGGTCAAGTACCGCCACGGCAGGCGTAAAGGGAACGGCCACCACCGCATCGACCCCGGTTTGAGCCAGGGCATGCAGGCGGTCGGCCGTCGTCATCAATTTTTGAGCGGGCGATGGACTCACCACGACGTCCGGGTCAGGATCGAAAGTAATCACGACCGCTTTGCTGCCGTGATCATACGCATCGCGAATAACCGCATCGATCAGCTCTTGGTGCCCACGATGTACGCCATCAAACACGCCAATGGCGATCGAAGCGGCACCCAAGAACTCGCACCCATCAAATGCATCGGCAGAAACGATAGGGGCCTCATCCAACTCACCCGCGAAAAAGATACGCGCGAGCTCGTGGGGCGCCAGCATCATCGAACACCGCCGATCGCCTGCGGAAAGACGTGCTCCATCACGAAGCGACCGCCCTCGATACGAGCAAGCGCCTTCAATCCCCCATCGAGCACGAGCGCGAACGGCGCCTTCGCCGTATCGAAATCCGCAAGCGCGCGTTCAACGGGAATGCGACGACCACAAAGCAGGTCGTCTGCAAGATTTCCCGGCAAATCGACACGCGTGGCACCAAGGGCGGCGATGGGATCCAGAGCGAAACCGGCAGCGGTCTCGGCAGAAAGCTCCTCTACCGCATGACAGGCGCCAATGGAAACAACGCCGGAGGCCGTACGGCGCAGCGCGGAAATATGCGCAGCACTATCGCAGGCGCGACCAAGATCGCGAGCGAGCGCGCGAATGTAGGTGCCCTTGCTTACCGAAAACGCCACGGTCCAGACGCACGTTTCGCCCTCGCCGCTCACGGCGATCAGGTCGGCGGCATAGACCTCGACGGGGCGCGGGGGCAAGTCTACCGCATTGCCCTCGCGAGCACTCTTATAGGCGCGAACGCCATTGACCGAGATGGCCGAAAACGCCGGCGGCACCTGCATCTGCGGGCCAAGCATAGCGGCGAGCTGCTCACGGGCGTAAGCGAAATCGCGCAGCTCGGGGGCAACGGGCACCGTGCGGACGGCCTCGCCCTCCGCATCATCGGTGTTGGTCTCGACGCCAAACGAAATGTCGGCGACATAACTTTTGGTATCGAGGGTTAGCATGCCCAGCAGACGGGTCGCCTGGCCCACGCCCACCACCATGACACCCGAGGCCATGGGGTCGAGCGTACCGGCATGGCCGACGCGTCGCTCATGGAGGGCGCGCCGGCACTGCGATACCACGTCGTGGGACGTACAGCCCACCGGCTTATCGACGGCGAGCAGCATATTCAATTGAGAAGGCGTACGACGAGCCATGTACCATCCAAAATGTTAGAGCTCGACGGTCACCGAAGCGGGATCCTCCCCTACCAGCTCGGCCAGCATGGGAAGTGCCACGGCGAGCGTCTCGCGAATCGTTCCGTTGTTGGAAAAGCCGGCGGCGGCATGATGCCCGCCACCGCCAAAGTTGGCAGCGATCTCGGACACATCGAGGTCACCCTTGGAGCGCAGGTTGCCGCGCACCTTGGTATCGCCCTCGATGCCCTTTAGGAACAGGCAGACCTCAACGCCCATCACTGAACGCACCACATCGACCAGACCGTCGCACTCATCCGAAGTGACGCCGCAGGCCTCGAGGTCGCTCTGGTACGCATAACTATATGCCACGCGACCGTGCGCCACGGTCTTGATACGACCCATAACGATGGACTTGAGATGCAAGAACTCTACGCGCATGCTCTGGTAGACCTCGAGCGCAACGCGCGCGGGATCGGCACCGTGCGCGACCAGGCGCGAGGCGGCATGGAACGCAGCGGCATCGGCGTTTTGGTACTGAAAACGACCGGTATCGGTCACCAGGCCGCACAGCAGGCAGGTCGCGACACCATCGCGAGCCACAATGCCGCAATTATCCAAAAAGCGGTCGATGATCATGGCGCAGGCCGCGGCGTCGACGCGCCTCAGGCTCAGTTCGGCAAATTCCTCGCGCGCCGGATGGTGATCGAAGCACACCACATGCGACGAGCGGCGGAGTACCTCGACGGAGTTGTTCAGACGCTCGACGACCGGCACGTCCACCGAGATAAACAGGTCCGGATTGCCGGTATACGCAGATGCCGGCACCAGACGGTCGGCGCCCTCCATAAAGCGGTAGATGCGCGGAACCGGGTCATCGTCTGCCAGCAGCAGGGCAATGTCCTTGTTGGGGAAAAACTTAATAAGCGATAAGCCCAGACCCAGCACGGAGCCCAGGGCGTCACCATCGGGAGACGTATGTCCCGAAATCGCAATGGAGGACGCACCCTCGATGAGCTCGAGGATGCGTCGCTGAATATCTGCAGACTCGCACGATGCGAGGTCGGCGGAATTACTCATCTAAAGCTGCCTCCTGGGCGGCATCCGCTATGGGATAGCCGTCCTCGTCCTTTTCGATCGCAAGCGTGGCGGGAACGTTTTCCAGCGCGCGCGTGATGCGCTCGGCCTCATCTGTCGAGCGATCGATGCGAAAATCGAGCTCGGGCGTGACGCGCCAATCGAGCGAGCGGGCCAACAGGCTACGAATGCGGCCCTTGGCGCTGGCGAGCGCCTCCATGACCTCCTCGTAGCGGCTCGCGTCGCACGACACGTACACGCGCGCGAACGAACGGTCCACCGCGACCTCGACCGCGGTCAAGGTGACCAGGTCGAGACGCGGATCGGAAACCTCAAAGAGCAGGATATAACCGAGCTTCTCGCGAAGCTGCTCGCCCAGACGGCGGGTTGCCTGCGTTTGCTTCATAGCGCTACCCCCTACTCGGTACGGGCAACCTGGTCGATGCGGTAGCCCTCAATGGTGTCGCCAGGCTTGATGTCCTGGAAGTTCTCCAGGCCAATACCGCCCTCGGAGCCGCTCTTGAGGCTCTTGGCCTCGTCCTTGTAGTGGCGCATCGAGGCGATTTTACCGTTGAAGACCACGATGCCGTCGCGCACCAGGCGCACAGAATCGGTCGCGGCGATCTCGCCCTCTTCGACGCGGACACCGGCGGCGATGCCGACCTTGGGCACCTTGAAGGTGTCCAGAACGGTCGCAGTACCCGTGGAGACCTCGACCTCGGTGGGCTTGAGCATACCGATGCGGGCAGCGTCGAGGTCCTCGAGGCACTTGTAGATGACGTCGTAACAACGGATCTCGACGCCCTCGCGCTCGGCGGCGGAGCGGGCCTTGCCGTCGGGACGGACGCCAAAGCCGATGATGATGGCGTTGGAAGCGTCGGCCAGGACGACGTCGGTCTCGTTGATGGCACCAACGGCGGAGTGGATCGTGTTGATACGCACCTCGGACTGATCCATCTTGTCGAGAGAGTCCTGAAGGGCCTCGATGGAGCCCTGGACGTCGGCCTTGATGATCAGGTTGAGCTCCTTGACCTCGGCGTCGGCGATGGTCTCGAAGAGGTTCTCGAGCGTCACGTGCTTCACGCGGCTCTGCTCCTCGATACGGGCCTTGAGCGAACGCTCGTCGGCCAGCGTACGCGCCTCGCGCTCGTCCTCGAACACGCGGAACTCATCGCCGGCGTTGGGGACGGACTGCAGGCCCAGGATCTCGACGGCGTCGGAGGGACCGGCCTCGGTGACGGCGTTGCCCTTGGGGTCGAGCATGGCACGGACGCGGCCATAGGTGAGGCCGGCGACCAGCGTGTCGCCCACGCGCAGGGTACCGCGGGTCACGAGCACGGTGGCAACCGAGCCGCGGCCCTTGTCGAGCTTAGCCTCGAGGACGTTGCCCGATGCGAACGTATCGGGGTTGGCCTTGAGCTCGAGCACGTCGGCCTGGAGCAGCACGGTCTCGAGCAGGTCGTCGATACCGATCTTCTGCTTGGCCGAGATGTTGACGAACATGTTCTGTCCGCCCCACTCCTCGGGGATGATGCCGTACTCGGTGAGCTCCTGGCGCACGCGGTCGGGGTTGGCACCCGGCTTATCGATCTTGTTGACGGCGACGACGATGGGTACGCCGGCGGCCTTGGCGTGGTTGATCGACTCGATGGTCTGAGGCATGACGCCGTCGTCGGCAGCCACGATCAGAATGACGATGT
>URWS01000095.1 GCA_900551605.1 uncultured Collinsella sp.
GCCTCGCCCTGTTCGGGCTCGGTTTGAGCGTCGGGAGCAATCGGCTGACCGAACTCGTCCTCGGCGTAGGTAGGCTCTTCGTACTCGATGGTGTTGCCGTAGTCGTTTTGCTGCTGGGCCGCGGCATACTCCGCCGCCGCGCGCGCCATTTCCTCGGCACGACGTTTCTGCTCCCCAAAATAGGTATCGAACGGAACATCGTCGGGAAACTCGTTCTCGCCCTGGAAGGGAGCAACGTTGTCCATAACGCCGAGCATAGCGGCGACAGAAGACTTGTTGCACACCGCGCCGGACGTATAGGGAAGAATGTGGCGATTAGAGATGATGTTTGCCGCGTTGGCAAGTGCAACGAGGGAAGCGAGGATCGCGACAATCCACAGCAGAACCTTGAGCGCGCCGGGGAGCGGCAGGATACGCAGGATGGCAACGGCAGCAGGGGCAACCGTGGCAACGGGCAACAGCTTGGCGATGAGCGCACGATACGAAGCATAGGGCTCGCGGGCGAGCAGCTCAGCACGGGGAGAGTCGTAGTGTGCGACAACGACCACCGGGCGGTTGCGCGGAGACGCGAGCGGGCCCGAGGCCTTGTGGTAGGCGATGACATTTTGGCTCACGCCCGTCTTGCCCAGGCGCGAAACCACGGGGTGGCCCGTGCGCTCGAGCACGTAAAGAACGGCGCCGACAATGGCCAGCAAGGTGCCGACCAAGCCGATACCGCCGCCGATGCCCATCAGCAGGGCGCCGGCAAACGCAAGAATACCGGTAACGGCAAATGCCAATCTACTGGGCGCCGGGGCATTGAACTCCTGAACCTCGGGGTCAAAGCCGTGGTTGCGGAAGATCTGAGCGATATCCTCGGCAGCCAAGCGCTCTTCTTCGCTGCATGCCGGCGTAATGCCGGTGTTCTGCAGCAGGTGGTTAATATAGTTCTGGGTGTTCGCCATGTGCGCTCCACATCCATAATCCGACAAATAGGCCCAATGCATGCACATTAGAACCGTATATAGTCGAAAGTATACCCCGAGCGACCGCAAACGACCGAATTCGGGCCATCTTAACGCCTCGAGCGGACAAGGATATAGCCTAATCTCCATATCGGACTAAAATCATGGCAGCAAACCACCTTCTCATGCGAGGACTCTATGACGGCAAGCGACGCGACCGCAACAATTAAAAAGGGGAATTCGGAGCCCGGTTTCGATAAAACGGCTCAGCGCATCCTCAATCTTTTCTTTGTGCTCAACAGCTCCCCCGAACCGCTGACGACCGAGCAGATCGTCTTGGATTCCGACCTGGGATATGGCTCGGGCAATATCGACTCGGATAAGCGCAAGTTTCGGCGCGATCGTGACAAACTGCTCGAGCGTGGCATCTTAATCAAGGAGGTTCGCCCCGCCGGTGCGCAGGAGACCGAGGAAAGCTCGTGGACAATCGACCGCGAGCACACGTTTGCTGCAGGCGGCCTCATCACCGCAGACGACGCCGATATCCTGCTCAACGCCATCGACCAGACGCTAGCGGCCGGCTCATCCACTTTTGCCGCACCGCTTGCCGATATTCGCTCCAAGATTGCCTACCTCACCGGTGGGACGACGGTGGACGAAACACCGATTCGCCGCTCTCCCACCGTCGATGCGGTATGGAGCGCCTTTGCCGAGCGATGCGCGCTGCGATTTTTATATCAGAACGGACGCGGCGAGCAGAAAGAACGTACCGTCTGTGTCTACGGCATGTTCGAACGCGAGGGCGTGGCGTACTTCTGCGGCCTCGACAATGTCACCGACGACATCAGGACATTCCGCTGCGACCGTATCGTTCGCGCTTGGCGTCCTTCGAAGGCCTACGCCATCCCTGCAGACTTCAATCTCAACGACTATCTGTTCTTTGAATTCGATTTTGCCGACCGACCGCCCGTTGCAGCCACGTTCTCGTTCGGTCCTCAGACGCAGATCGATATGATCAACGGCCTCACGCGCGGGCGAGGTGAGCTCGCACACACCGATGCGGGATGGATCTGGACCGTTGACGTGCGCGACCTTGAAGCCGCCGCCTCATTTTGCATGGCCCACGCCATGGACGGCATGAGGCCCATGGCCCCCAAATCGCTCAAGCAGGCGTGGAACCACCTCATTGAAAGGACGGTGCACGAGCATGCCCGTGCGTAAACTCACCAGCGAGCAGAGACTCTCGCGCGCCATCGACATCATGGAGGCCCTCTACGCCGCCGGCGAGAGCGGCATGACACGAACCGAAATTTGCGGCCGCTTTGACATCACGGGAGTATCGCTCGACGAGATTCTCGAGATCGTCTCGACGCTCGCGGACCGAGAATCGGGTGCGCGCATCATCTGCGAATGCCACGGCGAGCGTGTGGTCCTCACCGGTGACGCCGGACGTGTGCTACCGCTGCGCCTGAGTGCCGCCGAAGGCGCTGTGCTCAACCATGAACTTGAATCGTTGGGGATCGAGCCGCAGACGGCAGCTCGGATTCGACATGCCCTTCTGCCCGAAGAGCTCGGCTATAACCAGCGCGTCTTTGACACCGTCAACCACGGGTCGCACTGGCAGCAGCTGAGCTGCGCCATTCAGGACGGTGTTCGCTGCCGCATCTCGTATCGCTCGATGGACGATGCGCGGCCACGCGAGCGTCTGATCGACCCCTTGCGCATTACGGTAAACGGCGACCAAACATACCTGATTGCCTGGGACATCGCGGTCGATGAGCAGCGCACCTATCGCATGGATAAAATCGAGGGACTCACCTTGACGGAAGACTCCGTCGTGCCTCACGCACCGGGCGTCGCATCCCTCCACGATTCCCTTGCCCGGACGCAGCGTAGCGCAAAGCTCTTGATGCCATTCGATATGACGGAGCATCTGGACTGGGCCGGCATCACCCTAATCGAGCGCAGCGGGGCAGACATGGCAACGGTAACCGTGCATTACGGCTCCGAGCGTTGGCTACTGAGCCAGATAATCGCAGCGGGCGGAGCCATCCGCATCTTGGATGACCCCGCCCTGTCAAAGAGTCTGTGCGATATGGCAAAAACCCTCGTCTGTCCGCTTTAGCGCCGCCGCTCGTGACGTGCGCGCCACAGTTGCAGATAGTGACCGATCTGCGCCGATTCGATGCGCTGGTAGGAGCTCGTAGGCAGCGACGTTAAGAACTTCTTTCCGTAGCCCTTCGTCACCAGGCGCGGGTCGGCCAGAATCAGCACGCCGCAATCGGTCGACGAGCGGATAAGGCGGCCGGCCGCCTGCTTGACCTCGAGCACCGCCTCGGGCAGCGAATAGCGCGCCCAAGCGCGGTCTTCGCGCAGGTTGCGCTCGCACGAGAGCGGGTCCGTGGGGCTCGAGAACGGCAGCTTGGGAATGATGACGCAACGCAGCGTCTCGCCGCTGGCGTCAAACCCCTCCCAGAAGGCCTTAAGCGCAAAAAGCGACGAGGTCGGCTCATTGATAAACCGGTCGCGCAGGCGACGAGGAGATGAGTTGCGCTGCTGGCAGTTGAGCTCCAGACCCGCACGGGCCATCTTGGGCTCAACGCGGGCGTACAGGTCTTCCATGTCGCGCCGATTGGTGAACAGCGTGAGCACCGATCCGCCCATGGCAAGATGGGCGTCGACCAGCACGCGCTCGAGCGCCGTAAGATAGCTCTCACGATCGCGCGGATCGGGGATATCGCCCGCAACGACTACAGCCATGTTCGAATCGAAGTCGTAGCTCGAGTCCAAGTGCAACGATGAGGATGTTGAAGCACCGATGCGATCGAGGCCGACCGCGTGGTTAAAGTGTTCAAAGCTTTTGGACACCGTCATGGTCGCCGAGGCAAAGATAGCCGTGTGAACCTCGGGCAGCCACTCGGTTGCCAAGGCCTCGCCAATGTCGATGCGCTCTGCGGTCATCGACTCTCCGCCGGCACGCAGTCTGCGATTGACCTGCAGCGAATACACGTAGTGTTCATCGGTGCCATCAATGATGAGTTTGAGGTTCTCGGCCAGCTCGTGCAGACGGCGCGAGATATCACCCAGGTCGACAACAACCTCGGGCTTGTCGGCGGCGACGGCTTGCACCAGCGCGTCGACGCTCTTGTCAGCTTGTTCCAATGCGTCGATGCCAGTGTAGGCCGACTGTAAGAAATCATGCCAGTCGTCAGATTCGCGCAGCTCGGGGCCAATCCATAGATTGGCATTGTCATAACCCCCACGCGCACGGCGGCCGAGCTCGCGAACGCCATCGAACACGTCGGCGATTGCCATGCTCGCGCGCGCAACCGTCGACATCGCCTTGGCAGTAAGGCCCAGATAGAGCGTAGAGCCTTCGGAGGTTGCCAAATCACGGGAAACCTGGCTTAGCGCGCCGGCGCTCGAGCCACCCAGGCGCTCAAACAGAACGCGCGATTCATCCGCCGACACCACGCGCGCCCACTGGCGGCGCGCCTCGCGCTCGATGGAATGGGCCTCATCGATTACCCAATGACGAATCGGAGGCAAAATCCTGCCCTCGGCCGCGACATTACGGAACAGCAGGGAATGGTTGGTGACCACCACGTCGGCATGCGCCGCACGACGGCGAGCGCCGTGGACCAAACATTTATCAGGGAAAAACGGGCAGAGGCGACGAGCACACTCGCGCGAGGCCGTCGTAAAGTCGGGGCGGTTGACGCTGCGCCACCGAATGCCGAGCGAGTCGAGATCGCCATCGGCTGATTGGCAGACGTACGCCATAATGACCGCGACCGCCGTGAGCGTGTCCGCCGGATCGCGCTTGGTGGTAATCTCGACCTGGCTGCGGCTCATGCGCTCAAGCTTGCGCAGGCACGGATAGTGGTCATAGCCCTTGAGAGCGCAAAATGACAGGCCACCGTCCAGTTGCTCGGCAAGTTTTGGCAGCTCATGGTACATGAGCTGGTCGGCAAGATTGTTCGATTTGGTCGCAATACCAACCGTGATGTTGTTACGGCGTGCTGCCTCGGCAAAAGGCACCAGATAGGCCATCGATTTGCCGACGCCCGTGCCCGCCTCAATTACGCGATGTGTGCCCGTGACCAGCGCATCGCGGACCTCGAGCGCCATCGCGATCTGCTCATCACGCGGCTCGTAAGTGGGATACATGCGATTGACCAGGCCACCTGGCGCATAGTCTGCCTCAATCTCCTCACGACTCGGCATCTTGAGGACCGGCAGTTCGTCGGCGTCCACCCGATCGTCGGCGCGATCGGCCTTGAGAACGTCAGCACGAGCGGCGCTGAGAGAGAAGATAGAACCAGGGTTCTGCCCCGCCAAGAATGAGAAGATAGGACGATAGGACCAAGGCACATCCGGATGCATGTCGGCTAGGCGCGCCATGAGGCCCTGGGGCAAGTCGGTGAGCGCCACGAGCAACACACGCCATACGCCACACAGGGCGTCGACGTCGGCATTGGCACGGTGTGATACCGAGTCACAGCCAAACAGATCAGCCATAAAAGACAGCTTGTGCGAGGCCAGGCGCGGAAGCGCGATGCGCGACAGCGCCAGCGAATCGATCCAAATATCGCTCACGTTGACGCCGCCTTTGACCGACTCGATAAACGAGCGATCGAACGTGGCGTTATGTGCGATCACCGGGCAACCACCGACAAAATCGGCGAGAGCGGCGACGGCCTCAACGGCCGACGGGGCATCTGCCACATCGGCATTTGTAATGCTCGTGAGCTCGGTAATCTCGGCGGGAATCAGTTGCTTGGGATGCACGAAGGTATCGAAGCGGTCGACGACCTCGCGGCCCGAAAGGCGGGCCGCCGAGATCTCGATCAGCTCATTGTCCTGCACCGAAAGACCCGTGGTCTCGGTATCGAGGACAATCACATCTTCCTCGATAAGGCCGAAGGACTGCGTTTTGGCGCGTTCGGCTAGCGTGGCATAGGAATCGATGACAAACTGCGGCGTTCCTGACGAAACCGCGTCCTCGATTAGCATGCAATGCCCGCTCGATGAAGACCCATACGGATCAGGCTGTCACAGACCTGCGGGAACGTCATGTCGTCGGTGTGGCGGATCTCATCCGGATACAGCGACGTATCGGTCATGCCGGGAATGGTATTGGTCTCGAGGATAACGGGGCCATCCTCGCTCACGATAAAATCGCTGCGCGAGATGCCCAGGCAACCGAGGGCCTTGTGAGCGGCACAGGCA
>URWS01000096.1 GCA_900551605.1 uncultured Collinsella sp.
GAGTGGCGGCGACCCGCGCGCGATTCCCGCGCTCACCTACGAGCAGTTCCTGGACACGCACGCGCGCCACTACAATCCTTCCAACTCCTACATCACGCTCTATGGCGATCTGGACGTGGACCGCGCGCTGGCGTTTTTGGACGAGCGTTATCTGTCGCAGCCGAGTGCCGCGAGCCGCCGCATGGACGCTGCCGTCGCCGCCGGCGAGGACCCGTCCACGCTGGCGCCCAATCCGCTGGGCGTGCAGGCACCCGTGACCTGCGAGTACAAGCGCGTCGAGATGGCCACTACACCCGAGAACGCCCTGGTGGGCCTGGGCCTGGTGCTGGGCAGCGCGCTCGACCGCAAACGCACGATCGCGGCGGATATCCTGTTTGAGGCACTGCTGGGCTCCAACGAAGCGCCGGTTAAGAAAACCATTCTGGCCGCCGGCCTGGGCGGCAACGTGGTGAGCTACACCGCGGCCGAGAGTCTGCAGCCCTACGAGCTCATCATGCTGCAAAACGCGCAGCCCGGCGTGGCGCGCGAGCTGCGCCGCGTGTTCCAGGACGCCTGCCGCGACCTATGCGAGCATGGCGTTCCGCGCGAGCGCCTGGAAGCCATCATCAGCAGCAACGAATACGACCTGCGCCAGCGCGACTACGGTATCGCCGACGGCGTGGCCATTGCGTGCGATGCGCTGAGCACCTGGCTCTACGATGACGACGCTGCGACGCTGGCACTCAAGTATGGCCCGGTGTACGAGGAGCTGCGCGGCGACCTGGACGGCAGCTACTTTGAGGACCTACTGCGCGAGCTCGTGCTGGAGAACGACCACATGGCTCTGGTCGAGCTGGTGCCGGTGGACGCCGCCGAGGGTTCGGAGAGCGCCGAGGCCGCCGAGCTGGCAGCCAAGCGCGACGCCATGACCGATGCCGAGCTGGCCGACGTGGTCGAGCGCACGGCCGCGCTGCGTGCCGCGCAGGAGGCGGAGGACACGCCCGAGGACAAGGCAACGCTGCCGCGCCTGCGTGTATCCGACATTGGCGAGGCGCGCCCCGAGCCGCCGCTCGTCGTGGACACGACCGCGCCCATCCCCTGCCTGCGCCACGGCATCCCCACCAACCGTCTGGCCTACGCCATGCAATACTTCGACCTGAGCTGCGTCGCATTTGAGGACCTGCCCTACGTGACGCTGCTCTGCCGTCTGCTCAAGCAACTGCCCACGCGCGAGCACTCGGCCGAGGAGCTCGACAACTTGCTCGCCGGCAAGCTGGGCTTTTTGAGCTTTACGACCGAGGTCATGACGCAGCCCGACGTGGACGGCGTGCGCCCCTACCTGCTGGTGAGCGCCGGCGCCCTGTCCGAAAAGATCGACGCACTGGCGAGCCTGCCGCGCGAGGTGTGGTCGAGCACGCTGTTGCTCGATGCCGACGCCGACCGCGTTCGCGACGTGCTCACGCAGATTCGCATTGGGCTTGAGCAGGGCTTTATCAACAACGGTCACTCGGCGGCGCTCGGTCGCGCGATGAGCTACAGCTCGCCTTCGGCCGTGGTGCGCGAGCAGCTTTCGGGCGTGGACTTCTACCTGTTCCTGCGCGATCTGCTCGACCGCTTTGACGAGCGCCTGGACGACCTGCGTGCCAAGCTTGCCGAGCTGGCAGACCACATCTTCGTGGCCGATGGCTGCATGGCGAGCTTTACTGGCAACGACGAGGACTTTAACGCGTACTGGGACGCCGCGGGCGACCTGGGGCTTGGCGCGGGCGACGGCGCTGCCAGCGGCACACTCGTGGTGCCGGAGCCGCACGACCGTCACGAGGCGTTCGTCATTCCCAGCGACATCTGCTTTGCGGCGCGCGCGTGCGACCCGCGTCGTCTGGGCATTGACGTGACGGGCGCCTGGGCAGTTGCCGCCAACGCGCTCTCCTACGACTACCTGTGGAACGAGATCCGCGTGAAGGGCGGTGCGTACGGCTGCGGATTTCGCGCGGCCGGCGAGCGTCAGACGGCGTTCTACACCTACCGCGACCCGGCGGTCGACCCCTCGATTGAGCGCATGGAACGCGCGGGCACATGGCTCGGCAGCTTTGAGCCCGACGAGGCCGCCTTTGAGGGCTTTATCGTGAGCTGCGTGAGCGGCATGGACGCGCCCGTGAAGCCGTACGCGCTCACCAAGCGCCGCAACACGACCTACCTGGCCGGGCTCGATCCGCACGCACGCGAGGAGCGCCGCGCCCAGATGCTCGCGGCCACACCCGCTGAGCTTCGCTCGCTCGGCGCCGACGTGACGCGCATCGCAGCCGCGTCGCCCACCTGTGTCTTTGGCGGCCGAGACGTCATCGCCAAGAGCAACGCCGGCTTTAACGTTATCGACCTGCTGGCCTAGCCACAGCCAAGCAAAACCACCACGAAGGTGCCTGTCCCCTTTGTGGTGGTTTGCGAGTGGGTTGCTACTTGAGAAACGGGTTCAGCGTAGCTGCCAGCGGATTGAGCTTGTACATCCTTGCAAAGCACTCGCGACCATAGCCGGAATCGTTGCTCCAGCTATCCTGGTCGACGTCGTACTCTGCATCCAGACGAATCCACTCCTCCGGCTTGTTCTTCTTGTGCTTGTTACAGAAGTAGCGCTGGTACTCGACCTCGTGCTCAAACTCAAACTCGGCATCCGAACCGCGGCCGGCATACTCGTCGACCGACGTCAGGTTGCCGTGGTCGTCGTAATAGAACTCCGCATAGCCGCCGCGCTCGGAATCGATCCTGTCGAGCCTTCCGTCGCTGTACGAATAATCCACCGCGGCATACGAGTTCAGCGAGCCGTAATCGTTGCCGTGCGAGTCATAGGCCACAGGCGAGATACGCGAAATGTTGCCGTCCTTGTCATACTCGTAGCCCGCGGTGATCGTCCACCTGGTGCCCACAGTGTCGCCCTGACAGTCCAGCGTAAAGGACGTCACGCGATCCTTGTCGTATCCGTACGAATACACGACCGTCCGAGGATTGGCCGGGCTGGTATCGGTGTTGGTCACCATGTTGCCGTCCTGGTAGACATACGTACTCGCGCTCTCACCGTAACCCGCATGGGTCGTCTTGTTGATCAGGTTTCCGTCCGCGTCGTAGGTAAACGTCGTGGTGCTCGACGAATCGCTAATGTCGGCATCGCAGTCGATGCGCGTGACGTTTCCGTTGGCGTCGTACGTAAACGTGTTGACGTTCACGTAACCGCCCGCCAGATCTTCCTCAATCTCCGAGATACGATGCGACTCATCGTGCTCGACACTGTAGCTTACGCCGCCACCTTGCTTGACGGCAGACGTGAAGCCCGTGACGTAGCCGTTTTCATCGCGCTCGATCTCGTAGATATCACCGTACTGGTCCGATTTATCGGTGCCTTCATAGGACACCGGCAGCCACAGCTCGTCGAGCTGCGTGTCCTTAATGCCGCTAACCTTCGTATCCTGCGGCAGTTCCAACGTGGCGAGCTTCTTTTTGCCCGAAAGATCAACGCTTTTGAGCTCCCCGGCATTTGAAAGGTCGAGCTTCTCGATGTTGTCGCAACCGTCCAAGTTAACGGCGGTGACGTTGCTCGCCGAGTTAAGCTCGACGGTTTTAAGGTCGCCGCAGCCCGAAAGGTCCAGGTTGACGAGCTTGTCGTCGCTGGACTCCACTGTAACGATATTGGGGAATGTCTTGCCCAGGCCCTGCGTCGACGTGACGCCGTCCAGCTCGACCGACGTCACCGCCTTGGCTTCGTCGCGTGAGATGCGGCCGTCACCGTTCGTGTCGTACTTGGTCGAGACAAGCGCACGCATGCCGCTGTCTGGGAAGGTTTTCTCGTCGATAGGCGTGGTCGCGATCTGCGTAAAGTAGAACAGCGCACCGCCGCCGGTGCCCGCCGCCACGGCAAGCACCGCGGCGAGAGCGATGAGGGGCTTCTTGGAACGCTTGCGCCGCGCGGGCTGCTGCACGGGCATGTATTGCTGGGAAGCGGGTGCGGCAGGCTGGGGTTGCTGCGTGGCCGCGACCTGGTCTGGTGCTACGGGTGCGCCGCATACGGGGCAAAAGAGGGCGTCGTCGACAAGCGGTGTGCCACACGAACGACAAAACATGGCGGGCTCCTTTCGGTGCATTCTTTCCACCATGAAGGTAAACCCAAAAATGCAGCCCTTGTTGCGCAACATTCAGCCCAAACCATCACAAAAGGGACAGGCATCTTCGTGGTAGTTCGAACACTTGTTCCATACGTACATATGTTCTATAGTAGGGATGCTTGCATCGGACCTAAATTGCACCTAGGATATAGTTGCAGAATGTGAGGCGGGATGACTCGGACCGATAAACTCATCGCCCAACTGCTTAGCTGCCCTTCGACGTATCGGTATACCGATTTTTTAAAAGTCATGGCTTCATATGGCTTTGAAATGGACAACAAAGGCAAGACATCCGGATCGCGCGTTCGCTTCTACAGGCCATCAGATGGCAGGATGTTCGTAATGCACGTGCCACATCCATCTGACGAATTGACAGCGGGGACCATTCGAAACATTGTTCGATTTCTGCAAGATGTCGGAGGTAGTCATGAGTAACGTTTTGGCATACAAGGGTTATTTCGCCCCAGTCGAGTTCGATGCCGAACAGCATGTGCTAACAGGTATGGTCACCGGCATTAGGGACGCAATCGTATTTGAAGGCTCCACGGCTGAAGAAGTGGAGCAATGCTTCCACGACGCCGTCGACGATTACCTTGAGTTTTGCGCCGAGAAGGGCAAGGAACCCGAGCGGGCTTTTAAGGGCTCTTTCAACGTAAGAACGGGCTCTGAGCTCCACAAGCGAGCAGCGCTGGCAGCGGCAAAGAAGGGTGAATCGCTCAATAAGTTTGTGACTGAAGCAATCGCTGCGGCGTTGTGAAGCCAACGTCGAGTCGAAGCCGCCACAAAGGACACCTTTGTGGCGGCTTCGACGTTTGCCCAGATAAACCCTGCCAAAATAAACCTGTCCCTGTTTGGCAGGTTTGCTAGAGGAGGCTGGGATGGACAAGGCTAAGTTGCGGCGGGCGGTGATTGCTCGGCGCGATGCTCTTGATTTGGATGTGCGGGCGGCGAAGTCTGCCGTTATCTGTGCGCGGCTTGTTGAGCTGTTGGATCACTTGGGTGCCGCGGCGCCGCACACCGTTGCCGTCTATGCCGCGATGGGTTCCGAAGTCGACCCTGCCGCATTTGCCGCTGCGGCCGCCGCGCGTGGCTGGCGCGTGGCCTATCCGTGCATGCTCTCGGCAGCCGAAGCCGCAGCTTGTGGCCAGCGCATGTGCATGCGGGCAGTTGCTGTCGACGATGCGTCCGCGGCGCCGTTTATCGCCCACCCCACGCGGGCCTTTGCGGCCACAGACATCGACAGCAGCCGCTTCCCTATCGTGCCTGCTGAGGCTCTCGACATGGTCGTCGTGCCACTCGTAGCCTTCGACCGCGCCGGCGCGCGCCTGGGCTACGGCGGCGGCTGCTATGACCGCTACCTGTCCATGCTCTCGCCCGCATGTCAAATCATCGGCATCGCCTTTGATGAGCAGCGTGTCGACCACGTTCCCACCGACGCCCACGACCTGCCGCTACCCCACATCGTCGGCGCCTAACGGCTGGCGCACCTCCCGACGGCCTAGTGCTCCTCGCCGGCGCGGGCCAGGTCGTAGGGCGTGGTCTGGTAGACGTAGTAGTTGAGCCAGTTGGTATAGAGCAACTGAGCCTGGCTGCGCCAGACGTTGCGCGGCTCGGCGGTGGGGTCGTCCCCCGGGAAGTAATGCGCCGGCACCTGAGGGTTGAGGCCGCGCTTCACGTCGCGCTCGTACTCCAGGCGCAACGTGTCGGTATCGTACTCGGGATGGCCAAAGACAAAGAAGCGGCGGCTGTCAGTCGACTTGACAATGTACAGGCCCACCTCGTCGGACACGGCCACAACCTCAAGCTGCGGCTCGGCCTCCACGTCCTCGCGCCGCACATCGGTGTTGCGCGAATGCACGGCATAGAAACGGTCGTCAAAACCGCGAACCAGCGGGCTTTGCGGCTTCACCAGATAATGCTCGAACACGCCGCTCGCCTTTGCCGGCAGATCGTGCTTCTGGATACCATAATGATGGTACAGGCCGGCCTGCGCGCCCCAACAAATATGCAGCGTAGAGTGCACGT
>URWS01000097.1 GCA_900551605.1 uncultured Collinsella sp.
GTAACTCCAAGTCTCGTGACGCTCGATCAATTCGGGCGCGCACCGTCCCATGGTAAGCGGCCGCCGGACCTCCCACCGGCGGCCGCACCTCGTTTGAACGACCCCGATTCAATTATTCGTCCAAAACAGGCGCACCCGCCCAGTCGCCTACAGCAATACAAACTGTTTCAGCGCGGCGCGACTCGTTATGCCCAGCTTGGCATAGGCGTTCGACAGGCGATTCTTAACCGTGCCACGCGAGATACCCATGTGAGCGGCAATCTCATCGTTGGTCCAGCCGCGACAGGCCAGCATAGCGATGGCGAACTCCGTCGTGGTCAGGCTCTCGGCAACGGTGGCGCCCGCCCCCGGATTATGCACACGGCGCCAACCGCGGCTAAACCGCTCGGTAACTTTGATGATCTCCGCGAACTCCTGCGGATGGCCCTTCTTTAGACATGACTCCAACACGCCTTGCAAAAGCCCGTGATGCTCACCGACGATCTCGATCAGGCCATCGGGCTGTGCAATCTGCGACGCACGCATAAAGTGGGCATTCGCACGGTCAACCTCACGTTGATTGATCCACCCAACGGCGGCAATCAGGTGCAAGAAGACCTCGGAAACGGGGTAGCTTTCTTGCTTCATCGACAAGGCATTCTCCGCCATGCCCACGCAGCGCCCGTAATCGCCATCGAGGTAGGCACGGTGCGCCAGCGCATAGGTTGCAAACAGGCGCAGCCCCTCGGGCAGCAGTGATGCATACGAATCGAATTCACTGCGTGACACCGGCGAGGGAAAATGCAGGAGCACGCAGGCGCTCGCCGCAAGCAGCATATATGAGGCCTGGGCGCGTGGATCCTTTGCCGCCCTTTGGCCCTTCCCCGTTTCCTCGAGGTACGCAAGGCAGCGGCGCGCCGCCAATGCGCGATTCAGCGACAGATTTGCATAAGAGCACAGCAGGCATGCCGAAAGACGCAGCGAAAGGTCATCCGAGAGTAAGTACGGCTCCGCTAGGCGTTGTGCCCCATCGGGGCAACCGCGATAGTAGTGCGCCTCGGCACGCGCGATAACGCCATAGTCATCTTTCAGCATCATGTCGAGGGTTTTGTCGAGCGTCCCGGGCTCAAATGCCGTGCACATAAGCGGCATGGGGAAACGCCAGTTGTCGGTATATATCCGATCCACGGCGACCTCCCCTCGCATAGCGGCTCACTTTGATGGTAGTGCGAGAGGGCGCCGGTTAATGGGACATGTGGCTCGAAATCAGGCCTCATCCTGGGACGTTCGCGGTAAATCGAGCGGCGCCGAATTCAAATGCGACGCCGTTCGAACGACTAGATATGTTGGCGGATCGCGTCGATATAGGCCTGGCCGTAGCGCGTGAGTGTCGTGTTCTTGCGCGTGATAATGCCAATCTCCATGTACTCGTCCACATCGAGCAGAATCGAGATGATGCCGGGGCCGTTGAGCTCATGACTGATCACGCCTGAGCATACCGTGTAGCCGTTGAGACCCATGGCCAGGTTGAACAGCGTCGCGCGATCGCGCACGCGGATATTCTTGCGGCGCTCAAACGTCGAGGTCAGTTCCTCGGAATAGTAGAACGAATTATAGCTGCCCTGCTCATAGGACAGGAACGGGTAGTCTTCCAAGTCCTCGAGCGTCACGCTCGAGCGACCCGCCAGCGGATGATCGGCGCATACAAAGACATGCGGCGTGGCGCAGAAGAGTCCCTCGAATACGAGCTCGTTGGCGGCGAGCATACGCTCGATAACCTCGCGGTTATGCTCGGATAAGTACAGGATGCCCAGTTCGCTTTTCATATGCGCGACGTCCTCGATAATCTCGTGAGTCTGCTCCTCGCGCAGGGTAAAGTCGTAGCGCGCGGCATCGAACTCGCGGATCACGTCAACAAACGCGTTGACGGCAAAGGAATAATGCTGGCAGCTCACACTAAAGTGCGGCACTTGCTCGGACGCGCCCTTGTACTTGCCTTCGAGCAGATCGGCCTGGTCGAGCACCTGGCGCGCGTAGCCCAAGAAGGTCTCACCCTCTTCGGACACAATGACGCCCTTGTTGGTGCGCTCAAAGATGTGCACACCCATCTCGTTTTCGAGATCGCGAATCGACGCGGTAATCGAAGGCTGCGACACAAAGAGTCGGCGCGAGGCCTCGGTGATGCTGCCGCATTCGGCAACTTTGACGACATATCTGAGCTGCTGAAGCTTCATGTCTTTCTCCCTAGACGTTCGTGACGTCGAAACCAGTCGTGCTCACCTGACGCATAAACGGCGGCATCTCCCCCGTCGCGGCGCAGGCGGCAATCTGATGCAGAGCCCCGGCAACCGCATCGTCTGCCGCAGCGCCGATATGCCAGCGCGCGGCAGCCGTGACAGCCTCGTTGGCATTGGCGACTGCAACGGAGTTGGGAACGGCATCGATCATGGGCAGATCGTTATCGGAATCGCCAAATACGGCCACCTCGTCGGGCGTCAGGCCCAAAGCGCGCGCCAGCTCCAGCGCGGCGCAGCCCTTGTCCCAACCAGCCGGAAGGATGTCAAACAGGCGCACTCGGTTGTTGGGAAACACGAGCGAGAGTTCCGGCACCTCAGCGGCAACGCGCTCGCGTAGCTCCGCGAGCTCCTCACGCGAACGGGCACTCCAGATATTCGCCTTGAACACCGGCGCTTCATCGACGACGGGACGGCACGGGGCCTCTTCGCCTTTGAGCCATGCGTTGCCGCCCGACTCCATGGCGCGACGAACGCGCTCGGGATCACTCGTCACGCAATAGGCATCGTTGCCCCAAAAGTCATCGCCCAGGCTATAGACTTTTAGAAATGTATCGTCGGTCTCTTGCTCCAGATAGTCAGCCAAACGCATCAGAGCATCGTTGTCGATTGCGTGCGAGGCGACTACTTCGCCGCCGACAAACATCACCTGGCCGTTACAGAACGCGCCAGTCGAAAAACACTCGGAACGATTTTTGAACATCCAGCCCATCGCGGACGGCTGGCGACCCGAAACCGGGCCAAAGTGCAGACCCGCCGCCTGCATGGCATGAATGCCCTCAATGGCGTAGTCGCTGGCGCCGTCATGCCCGGCCGGAATCAGCGTATCGTCCATATCGGTCAGCACAAGTTTGATCATGAGGCCCCCATTCGTATCGGTCCTACCTATTGTAACGACCTGCCAAAATAAACCTGTCCCTTTTTGGCAGGTGCGTTAGTATAGGGAACAACAGATTCGATGCGGGAGTGCCGGCGGTGCAAACCACAAGGCTGAGAGGGCATGGGGCCCAATCCTTTGAACCTGTCAGTTAATGCTGGCGTAGGGAGCATGCCGCCTTTACAGGGGCGCTGTCTATGCACAGCGCCCCTTTTCTATGCCAAGGAGGCATGTGCAGTGATTGATTCGGAACAGCTTAAGCAACATATGGTCAAGGCCGTGGATGAGATTCGCGCCACCAATCCAATGGCCGGCTCCATCACCAACACGGTGACGATTGACTTTGTCGCCAACGCGCAGCTCGCCGTGGGCGGTTCGGCCGCCATGGTCTATCTGCCCGACGAGGGCGAGGCGCTCGTTGCCGGCGGCGGCGCCATCTATCTCAACATGGGCACGCTCTTCCCCATCTACGAGCAGACGATTCCCCGCGCGGCCAAGGCGGCACACGACGCCGGCAAGCCCTGGGTGCTCGACCCGGTGGGCCTGGGCATCGGTAGCCTGCGCACCCAGCTGGTAAGCGAGCTTAAGCAGTACAAACCCGCCATCGTGCGCGGCAACGCCTCCGAGATTATCGCCCTTGCCGCCCTGTGGGACCTTGAGGGCGAGGCGGCAGACCTGGGTCGCGCCCGTGGCGTCGACACCACCGATACGGTCGATGCTGCCCGCGGTGCCGCGGTAGCGCTCGCCCGCTACACCGGCGGCGCCGTGGTGGTCTCGGGCGAGACCGATCTGGTCACCGACGGCTCGACCGTGGCCAAGTCCCACGGAGGCAGCCCGCTTATGTCCAAGATTACCGGCTGTGGCTGCTCGCAGGGCGGCGTGCTGGCCGTATATGCTTGCGCGGCCGATCCGTTTACGGCAGCCGTCTGCGGCACCGCCGCCTACAACGTGGCCGGCACGCGTGCCGCCGCCGTCACCGACGCCCCGGCAAGCTTTAAGGTCGCCTTTATCGACGAGCTCTACCGTGCAACCGCACAGGATATTGCCAATAACCCGCTCGAACTCGAGGAGGCGTAAGACCCATGTCCGAGCCCGCAGCCAATTGTGGCATGAACACGCTGGTCGCCGTCGCAATCGCGCCGTGCGGCACGGGCGACGAGCTGTCCGCCGAGGTCGCCGAGGTCGTGCGCGTCATTCGCGAGAGCGGCCTTCCCAACCGCACCACCTCGATGTTCACCGAGATCGAGGGCGACTGGGACGAGGTCATGCAGGTCGTGCGCGACGCAACCTTTGTGTTGGCGAGCAAGGGCATCCGCACCGAAGTCGTGCTCAAAGCCGATATTCGACCCGGATTTACCGACACCATGACCGGCAAGCTCGAGCGCATGGAAGCTCAGATCAAAAAGCAGGAGGAAACACGATGAGCATCCGCGACAACCTTGATATCTCGGCCTATCTGGTGCTCGGCCCCGAAAACACGCTCGGGCGCCCCGTGGGCGATGTGGTGGCCCAGGCACTCGACGCCGGCTTTACCTGCATCCAGGTGCGCTCCAAGGTGGCAAGCGCCCGCGAGATCATTGCGCTGACCGGCGACGCCGCGCAGGCAATCGCACAGGCCGGCAAGACCGGTCAGGTCGCCCTGTTAATCGACGACCGTCTGGACTGTGTACTCGCCGCGCGCGAGCAGGGCATTGCTGTCGACGGCGTGCACGTGGGTCAGAGCGACATTCCCGTCGAGGTCTGTCGCAAGCTGCTGGGGCCCAACGCCATCGTGGGCCTTTCGGCCCGCTGCGAGGAGATGCTCGAATACGTCAAGACCGCCGACATGAGCCTGGTCGACTACCTGGGCATCGGCCCACTCCACGAGACCGAGACCAAGCGCGACTGCGGACGCGCGGCCGATGGCTCTATCATCACCAAGAGCTTTGAGGACCTGGCCGCCCTCCACGCGGCAAGCCCCGTGCCCATCGTGGTGGGCGGCGGCGTCAAGACGGCCGACCTGCCACAGCTCAAGGCCACCGGCGTCGACGGCTTTTTCGTGGTGAGCGCCGTCTGCAGCGCCGATGACCCCTACGCCGCGGCCAAGGAGCTCGTCGACACCTGGCAGCAGGCGTAAGTCTAGGCCGAGCAGCTGATTCGCAGCCTCATATCTTCAGCAATGGAAAGCGCATCCCAGTTTGGACCTCCATTCCGGGATGCGCTTTCCGCCTAGATGGCGGCAGCAGCCTCTACCCTGCCAGATATGCCTCCAGTGCCGGCAAGGTCACCTCCGCATCGCGGCGACCAATCTGGTAGATGCGTTCAAGTTCATCCGGTTCGCGGCACAGCGACGGCACCTTCACCGATTCGCTCGGCCGCACCACAAAGATCTCGCCGGCAGCCTCGCGACGTGCCAGGTCATCGAGCGTGGCATTGTAGACCTCATGCCGATGCTCAAGCGCTGCGACAAACTCCGGATAGTGACGGAACACGCGCCGCAGCATGGGCATCACGCTGTTGGGCTGCTTCACAAAGCCCGCCGGCTGCGTGAGTACCACGATATTGCGGTCATACCCCTGCGCAAACAGCCAAGCGCTGGGAATGGAATCGGCCACGCCGCCATCCAGGTACTTGCGGCCCTCAATGGCGACAGGACGCGTCGCCACGGGAATTGCCGACGACGCCCGGATCCACTCGATATCGCGCTCATCGCCATAGGGCAGGTCGTGATAGACGGCCTTGCCCGTCTCGATATCGGTACACACGCACGTAAATCGCATGGGGCAGGCGCGATATGCTTCCAGGTCGATGGGATCGCGCTCGATAGGCACCTCGTGATAGGCAAAGTCGGCATTGAACATATCGCCGGTTCGCAGCCAGCTGGTCACGCTCGCATAGCGCTTGTCGGCGCAATAGGCCTTGTTATAGCGAATGGCGCGGCCGATCTGGCGCGATTTAAAGTCTGTCTCTTATACACATCTCCGAGCCCACGAGACTAAGGCGAATCTC
>URWS01000098.1 GCA_900551605.1 uncultured Collinsella sp.
CCTGCGCAAGACGGAAAGCACATTAAGTGCTTTCCTTTGCGTGCGGAACTCGCGATAAACTTAATTACGCGCCGCTCCCCGCCCACGCCGGGCAAACGTCGTTGGACTTATCACTGACATGAAGTGGACGCTTGTATATCGTCTGCTAGCTTGGCACGGTACAATGCTTGCAGCTTTTAATTCATGAATTAGTGGAGTTATTGATGGCAGAATCTCGTGCGGAGCGTAAGGCTCGTCGTGCTTTGATCGAGGCAGCTGAGGGGTCAGAGGAGAAAAGATCTTCTAAGAAATCCAAGTCGTCTCAGGATGCGAAGGGTAAGTCGGCCAAGGGCAAGGCTAAGGCCAGGCGTTCTGGCTCTCGTCGGGGTGGGGATAAGGCATCTCAGACCCGTTCCAAAGGCTCGCACAAGGATTCGGTTTCGTCTGCGCGCAAGGCTGTGGACCCCAAGTCTCCCTGTTCCATCATGAAAGCCTGCGGTGGGTGCACGGCGCTCAATCGTCCTTATAAGAAGCAGCTCGCCGCCAAGCAGGCTGCTATGGAGGAGCTTTTTGCTTCGCTTTGCGAGCGTGAGGGCATTGCTGTCGATCCCATTCGTGGTATGGGTGTCACCTTGGGCGATCCGGGCAAGTATCCTGCACCGCGTGGTTTTCGTCATAAGGCTGCCACCCCCTTTGCTCCCGGCAAGGAGGGCACTGTCCGCTGCGGCTTTTTTGAGCGCGGCACGCACAAGATCGTTGCCGTACCCGAGTGTCCTGTCGAGGCGCCGGGCGCTCGTCAGATTCTCAACGGCATCGCACGCGAAGCTGAGCGGCTGCATATTCCCGCCTTTAATGAGGACAAACATCTTGGTTTGCTTCGCTATGCCGTCGTTCGCTGTGGCTGGCGCACCGACCAGATCATGGTCACTCTCGTGACCGCCCAGCGTGACCTGCCGCATGCGCAGGAGTTCTTTGAGGCCGTCGCCTCGCTCGATCCGCATATCGTCACCGTTGCGCAAAATATCAACGGCCGCCCCGGCAATGCCATCCTGGGCGAGGAAACCCGCATCGTCTATGGTGCCGAATGCATGCGCGATCAGCTGCTCGGCTGCGAATTCGACATCTCCCCCACCGCGTTCTATCAGACTAATCCGCAGCAAACCGAGCTGCTCTATCGACTCGCCATTGACGGCATGGATTTGCAACAGGGCGACGTCCTCATGGATGCCTACTGCGGCAGCGGAACCATCGGTCTGTGCGCCGCAAAAGACGCCCAGGACAAAGGGGCCGGCATTATGTTGCTCGGTGTTGAGCGCAACCCCGCCGGCATTGCCGACGCACGTCGCAACGCCGAGCTCAACGGCCTTACCCGTAACGCGTGGTTTATGGCTGACGATGCCACTGACTATATCCTCGATGCCGCCGATAACAACGAGCGTGTTGACGTTCTCTCCATCGACCCGCCGCGCGCCGGCTCCACACCCGAGTTCCTCGAAGCCGCTTGCGCGCTCAAGCCACGCCGCATCACCTACATCAGCTGCAATCCCGTCACCCAAGAGCGAGACTTGCATCAGCTCCTCGATGGCGGCTACCGCCTGCTCAAGATCACGCCGGTCGACATGTTTCCCCATACCGACCACACCGAGACCGTCGCGGTCCTCGAGCGCCGCTAAGCCGCCTTGGCAGATTTCTGACCATATCCCAAAAACCTACTGGTATAAGAAAGGGGCGGCCCGTCTGAACCGCCCCTTTCTTGTTGCACATTGAGCCTCGCTACATCCTCTTGCGCAGGTCGCACACGCCTGCCGCCGCCATCTCGCGCAGCAGCGTCTCGCGGTCGCGCGTCACGATCAAATCCAGCGGGAAATGAATCTCGTCGAGCAACTTGCGGGCGTGGTCGAGCTTGCCTATGGCCATACCAATGTGGGCATCGGTCGACACACCAATACCTACGCCCAGCTCAGCGCAGCGCTCGGCAATCTTGCGGCACACGGCCCAATGCTCAGTGTCGACACCGTGCTCAAGACTATGGTTGTTAATCTCAATAATCTTGTGCTTGGCCTTGGCCGCCAACAGCACCTCGTCGATATCGAACGGTACGCCCGAGCGCCCCGTATGCCCCAACATGAACACCTTGGGATGTTCCAAGGCATTGATATACATCTGGGTCGTTTGAGCCAGCGTCGCGCCCTCGGCAAACTGCGGATTATGCACGCTTGCCACCAAATAATCCAAATTGCGCGTCACCAATTCGAACAGCGAATGCTGACGACTGTACGAATCGCCGGCGATATCAAGGTCGACGGGAATATCCTCGCCAAACAAGCTGCCGTCCAGCGAAACGATATCGGCCTCGGCGCCGCGCAGCACCAACACACCGCTCCAAATGCGCGGCCAGATATCCTGATTGATAAAGAACTGATAACTGCGCAGGTCATTGGGGCAGGCCGTAACCATCGAGCTCAGGTGGTCCGCAGAACCAAGCACCTGCAGACCGCGCTCGGCTGCCCAATAGACGTTCTCCTCAATGGTTGAGTACGCATGCGCGGAGAACAGCGTATGAGTATGAATATCACAAGAAAGAAGGTAGGGCATCGGGTCTCCTTATCCGGTGTGGCCGTCGCGTATATTCATTGTACGCATAGCATTCGATGGTCGTAAAACCGCTCCATCCCAACGACACAACGTCCATGACAACGGGGCCTGGCTTAACACCAAACCCCGTTTCATGTAAAACATTGTAAGCAGAGCGCTTTACTTTTAACGATACTCGTCCGCCAACTGTTTCCAAGCGGGTAGCGAATTGACAATCGTTTCGTAACTCACGCAGTAGCCCAGGCGGAACCAGCCAGGCATGCCAAAGCTGTCCGAGGGCACCGCAAGCAGCTCATACTTCTTCGCGCGCTCACAGAACGCATTCGCATCGGGCTCCAGCGCCTTCACCCACAGGTAGAATGCACCATCCGGCTCAACATAGGTGTAGCCGTACTCCGTTAGTGCGTCGGTAAGCGCGGTGCGGTTGCGCGCATAGGCCTCAACATCGCTCGGTTCATCAATGCAGTCGATGATTACACGCTGGAAGAGGGCCGGTGCGCACACGAACCCCAGCGTGCGGGCGGCACCGGCAACGGCTGGCATCAGGCGAGCAGCCTGCGGATTGGTATTGGGGACCAAAATCCAGCCCACGCGTTCGCCCGGTAGCGAAAGGGACTTGGAATACGAGTAGCACACGACGGTGTGCTCATAGATCGAAGGAACCCAGGGCACTTCGGCGCCATACACAATCTCACGGTACGGTTCGTCCGAGATCAGCATAATCGGATTCTCGGGATCTCGCTTGGCGTTGACCTCGCGCAGAACATTCGCCAGGCATGTCAACGTGTCGCGCGTGTACACGGCGCCGGTCGGGTTATTCGGCGAGTCAATGATGACAGCTACCGTCTTGTCGGTAATGGCCTTGAGCACGTTATCCACGCTCAGCTGGAACGTATCTTCATCAGCGAGCGCCTCGACACACGTACAGCCGGCCTTCTCAATCCAAACGCGATACTCCGGAAAGTACGGGGCGATAACGATGACCTCGTCACCCGGGTTCGTAACGGCGTTGAGCGTGCAGGTGAGCGAGGCCGCCGCACCCACGGTCATAAAGACGTCTTTGCCCTCATAGCTCGTGCCAAAGCGGCGGTTGAGCGATTCGGCGACGGCTGCTCGACATTGCGGCAGGCCCGGTGCAGGCGTGTAGCCGTGCAGCTGGTCGCTCGGCAGCTCCAAAGCCTTCTTAATGGATTCAGCCACGGCAGCAGGCGCCGGAACACTCGGGTTGCCCAGCGAGAAATCGAACACGTTTTCTGCACCGATCTGTGCCTTGCGCTCAAGACCATAGCTAAAGATCTCACGGATGACAGAGCTTTCCGCGCCGCGAGCAAACATGGTTTCGTTAATCATCTGTTCCCCTTTCGCATAGGCGGTATTGTACGCTTTAGTTGAGCAAAGTACCCCAGCAATGTTGATTGGGGACAGACTTAAATGCGTGAAAACGCTCATTTAAGTCTGTCCCCAATCAACAGATGACCCCATATCGGCCAAAAGGAAAAAGCCTCCGCAGGTTTCCCCGCGGAGGCTTTCGCTACAAGAACTATTTGTCAGCGTCGGTGTTGCCGTCAGCATTGACGGCATTGCCCTCGTCAGCATCCTCAGATGCGGCTTCGGCATCCTCCTGCATGGCCGCCTGCGCAAAAGCCGCGGCATCGGCCGCCAGCTCCTCCTCACTCATGCGAGGCGCACGCTTCTTGACCGGCATACCGGCTGCCTTGGCGTTGCGCTCCTCCTTGGCCGCCAGGATATCGCCCTCGCGCTCAAGGTAGGCGTCCCACTCGTTATCGAGCAGGGCATTCACGGCATCGCCCTCGACAGTCTCGCGCTCGAGCAGCACCTTGGCCATCAGGTCGAGCTGATCGCGACGGGCATCCAGGATCTCGACAGCACGACGATGGGCCTCGCGCATAATGCGCTGGACCTCGATGTCGATACGGCGCGCCGTCTCCTCGGAGTAATCCTGATGATCGGCATAGTCGCGACCCAAGAACACCTGATGCTGCGCCTCACCGAAAACCTGCGTACCCAGCTCCTCGCTCATGCCCAGGCGCGTGACCATCTCGCGCGCCATCTTGGTTGCGCGCTCCAGATCGTTGCTCGCGCCCGACGTAATGTCATCGCACATGAGCTCCTCGGCCACGCGACCGCCCAAGAACACGGCGAGCTCGTCGAGCATCTCGTTCTTGGTCTTGAGGAAGTGATCTTCCTGCGGCAGCTGCAGCGTGTAGCCCAGGGCCTGACCGCGACTGACAATCGAGATCTTGTGGACGGGATCGGAGTGCTCCAGGATATGGCCGACCAATGCGTGGCCACTCTCGTGATAAGCGATCGTGGTACGCTCGGCCTCGGTCATCACGCGGCCCTTGCGCTGCGGCCCGGCAATCACGCGCTCCATCGACTCCTCGACCTCGTCCATCGAAATCACGGAACGATGACGGCGAGCGGCAAGCAGCGCGGACTCGTTGAGCAGGTTCGCCAAATCGGCACCGGTAAAGCCAACGGTCATCTGGGCGAGCTTCTCGAACTTCACGTCCTCGTCCATCGGCTTGTTCTCGGCATGCACGCGCAAGATCTGCTCGCGACCCTTTACGTCCGGACGGTCGACCGTGACCTGACGGTCAAAACGGCCGGGACGCAGCAGTGCCGGATCCAGAATGTCGGGGCGGTTGGTGGCAGCGATCAGGATGACCGACTCGCTCTCCTCAAAACCGTCCATCTCGACCAGCAGCTGATTGAGCGTCTGCTCGCGCTCGTCGTGACCGCCGCCCAGACCGGCTCCGCGCTGACGTCCCACGGCGTCGATCTCGTCGATAAAGATGATCGACGGGGCCTGGGACTTGGCCTCCTTAAAAAGGTCGCGCACGCGGCTGGCGCCGACGCCCACGAACATCTCGACAAAGTCAGAGCCAGAGATGCTAAAGAACGGCACGCCCGCCTCTCCGGCAACGGCCTTGGCCAGCAGCGTCTTACCGGTACCCGGAGGGCCCACCAGCAACACGCCGCGGGGAATCTTAGCACCCAGCTTGCGATAGCGGTCCGGATCGCTCAAGAAGTCACGAATCTCTTCGAGCTCCTCGACCGCCTCATCCACGCCGGCAACGTCTTCGAACTTGACCTTGGGACGCGTAGCCTCGTTGGTCTTGGCGTTGGTCTTGCCAAACTGCATGTTCCTATTATTGGCGCCCATCATCTGGCGCATAAAGTAGAACATGATGGCGATAAGGGCGATCGTCGGAAGCACACTCATCGCCAAGTCGCCCCAAAAATCGGGATCGTTGGTGTTGACGATGTACTTGGTATCGGGGTGCTCCGCCATGAGCTCGGCAAGCGAATCGGAGCCGACATAGGTCGAAGAGAAGCTCTTGAGCTCGCTCGTATCGCCCTTGTCCTTTTTTGTCTTCCAGTAATGACCCGTCACGCTTCCGTCTTGAACCGTATAGGTCAGATCTTCGACGCGATCCTGCTTGATGGCGCTGACCATCTCGCTCGTCGCGAGCTTAACGGTATTGCTGGAGCTGGTAAAGCCGGAACCCATATTAAAGAAGGCATAGCCCAGA
>URWS01000099.1 GCA_900551605.1 uncultured Collinsella sp.
ATCTACGTCACCGCCGCGAAGGCCGAGGGCTTCCGCGACATCAAGGGCATTCTACAGATTCGCCCGGACAGCTCCGGCATCATCCACGCCCATGGCTACATGAAGTCCAACGACGACGCCTTCGTCCCCGCCTACCTCATCCGCTCCGCGCGCCTGCGCACGGGCGACGTCATCGAGGGCTCGCTGCGTCCTTCGCGCGGCGGCGACAAGCGCGCCGGCCTCGCCAAAATCACGACCGTCAACGGTCTGGATCCCGAGCAGATTCGCAACCGCCCCAAGTTCGGCGACCTCACCCCGGTCTATCCTAACGAGCCGCTGCGCATGGAGCACGGCAAGGACTCCATTACCGGTCGCGCCATCGACATCGTGTCGCCGATCGGCAAGGGTCAGCGTGGCCTGATCGTGTCCCCGCCCAAGGCCGGCAAGACCACGATCCTCAAGAAGATCTGCCAGTCTATCTCGATTAACAATCCCGAGGTGCACCTCATCTGCCTGCTCGTCGACGAGCGCCCCGAAGAGGTCACCGATATGCAGCGTTCCATCAAGGGCGAGGTTGTTGCGTCGACCTTCGATATGCCCGCCGAAAACCACACTCGCGTGGCAGAGCTCGTCATCGAGCGCGCCAAGCGCATCGTGGAGCTGGGCGGCGATGTCGTGGTGGTGCTCGACTCCATCACGCGTCTTGCCCGTGCCTACAACTTGGCGGCGCCCGCCTCAGGTCGCATCCTTTCGGGTGGCGTCGATTCGGCGGCACTGTATCCGCCCAAGCGCTTCCTGGGCGCAGCCCGCAATATCGAGAACGGTGGCTCGCTCACCATCCTGGCCTCTGCCCTCATCGACACCGGTTCCAAGATGGACGAGGTCATCTTTGAGGAGTTCAAGGGCACCGGCAACATGGAGCTTAAGCTCGACCGCGACCTGGCCGACCGTCGCATCTTCCCGGCTATCGACCCCGTTGCCTCCGGTACGCGTAATGAGGACCTGTTGGTTGACGAGCAGATGCGTCCGTTTGTCTTTGGCCTGCGTCGCATTCTTGCCGGCATGAACAACACCGAGCGCGCGGCCGCATCGTTTATCAAGGGTCTTAAGGGCACCAACACCAACCAGGAGTTCCTGGTGCGTTCGGCCAAAAAGCACAGCGACTACGAGCAGACGTTCTAGGTTGTCATCCACACGCAGCGATAGTCATCAATGCAATAAAGGGTCGGGGCTTTGAGCCTCGGCCCTTTTCCATATCGCCGTTCGTCACCATTTTTTGACCATAAGACCGACGAGCAGCAGGTTTCCCGTTTCAATCCGACATCGTCGCTTGCAATCGACTGGGCGGTTTCGCATAATAGCTTTTAAGCTTCGCGACGGAAAACGCAGATGAAACGAACCATATACCGTTGCTTTGGGGCATAGCCCCGCTTCATCTTCTCTCGCGCAGCCAACTGAATGATGCGATTTGGGTGCTGGAAGATGGGGAGAGCTCATGGCTTCTTCTGATGCAACACAACGAGCAGTCCTTGCTGGACTTTCGTGCGGGATCGGCCTTGCCGCTCCCGTGGTTATGTATGCCGCGACGCTGCCGTTTTCGTCGGTGAACGAGACGGTCGTGGCGGGTGCGGTTCCCTTCGCCGTGGGCGCGGTGGCGGGCGTGGGTATCTATGCCGCCTCGCTGCGTATCTCCGAGTACCGTGCGCAGCGTGAAGAGCGTCTGTTCCAGCCCGATGCCATGGGCGGTGCCGCCAATCTCAATCAGCATCAAAGCGAGTTCAAGACAGCCTCGATTCCAGCTCAGCAGCAGGATGCTACTCCTTATGCTGCGGCTTCTGCTTCTCAGGCTCAGTCGGAGCAGTCTACCTCAGCATTCCTTTCCGGCCTGACCGGTGCGTTCCAGCGCCGTCATACCGATGATGGTGTCCCTACCATCGCTCGAGCCGCAGATGCTATGGACGAGGACGAGGCTTGGTCTATGATCGACAGCATGCTCGACGACGATTCGCCGGTGAGCTGCGACCCTGCGCGCTCGCGCGACGTCTATCAAGTCGCCATCGACGAGCTCACCAACGGCGGACAGACCGGCTCCTTCAATCGCGACGATATCGCCGCCGCGGCGCGTGCCGTATCGGGCTCCCAGGCCGCCCCTGCGGGCAGCACGGCGGCTTTCGTGGCACTCGTTGCCAACGCGGCATCCAATAACGCCTACAGCGCTACCTCGGCGGACGCGAACGCTTTTGCCGATAATTCGTACATTGATGAAGCCATGACCGCGGACGAGGAGGCCGTTGCCGCCCGCCGTGCCGCCGAGAGCTCGCTTTGGGGCGCTCCTGCCCAGCAGCAGGCGGCTGAGGCTGCGCCGTACAATGCAAACCTCGCCAGCATGCCTATCATCTCCGGTGCCGCGGACATCGATCTCGATGACCTCGATGAGCCTGCAGCCATCACCGCATCGATTGATGCCCAAGATCGCATCGACACCGGCGACCTTCCGGACGCCTCGCTCGAGGTCGATGTCCCCATGGCCGATTACTCGGGCCACGAGGACATGTGGGCCGCCGCCACCGCGATTCTGGATGAGATTGACGAGCTCGCTCCTGTTGCAGTCCCCACTCCCGTCGCTGCCCCTCAGCCTGCTGCCCCCGCCTATGTCGGCCGTCACAGCGCTGTGTTCCCCGAGGATACCGCCCGTATCTCGCGCGAGAGCATTGAGCGGGCCGAGGCTATTGCCGCCGGCATAATGGAAAATCGTCGTCACGAGCGCGTCAATCAGATCCTCGAGGAAGAGATCGAGCGCCTGCAGTCCTCTACCGCCAAGCGTACGGGCCGTGCCTATCTGAGCGTTATCGAGGGCGGTACCGCCAGCTTCGCGCCGCTCCGCGCGGAGGCATAACTTCTGCATGGTTAAGATCAATCGAAAATGGGCGGTCGTGACCTGCCTGATGGCGCTCTTGATCTGGGGCAATTCGCTGGTTCCCGGCTCGGGGTCGGGCTCGCTGAGCTTGACGGTCATGGAAGCTGTCCGCGGTTTCCTGCACGGCGTGGGACTTCCATATGAATGGGTGACCAACTTTGTTGTTCGCAAGTGCGCGCATTTTACCGAGTATATGGTGCTCGGCATCTTGGCAACGCACGCCTTTGATTTTGAGGGCCGGCGCACCTTTGACGTGCTGCTGCCCACGGCGGTGTTCCTGCTGCTGATTCCCTCGATCGACGAGACGATTCAGCTCTTTGTGCCGGGACGCGCCGGCATGATCACCGATGTGATGATCGACTGCTGTGGAGCGGCAACGGGCGTTGTGCTCCGATATCTCTTACGGTCGCTGATGTGCGCCAAAAAGGCCGCCTAGGACGTATTGTTTGGCCCTAGGCGGCCTTTTTTATTTGAGGGCTTATATGAGGCGTGGTGGCGTCGTTCCATTGGTCGGATTTGCTGGGCGCGCCACGCCCCGTGGGTGCGTCTGTTACTGAAGCGCCTGTGCGCCCAGGGCAAGGCAACCCATGATGCCCTGCTTGCCCTCGAGGCTGTTGTTGACAATGTAGGTATCGATGTCGTTGACCTCGGGCGTGACGATATAGCCGTTGAGCATTTCGGCACACTTCTTGCGTGCGAGCGGCACGATAGGGGTGTGGTCGGCCACACCGCCGCCGATGATGATCTTCTGCGGCGCGTAGCACAGCGTGTAGGTCATGAGCGCCTGTGCCAGATAGCCTGCGAGCAGGTCCATGGCCTCCGGGTCATCGGCCATGTCTCCGGCGCTTTTGCCATCCCAGCGCTTTTTAACGCCGGGGCCGGCGATGAGGCCCTCGAGGCAGTTGTCGTGGAAGGGGCAGGCGCTATGCTCGCCGATGGTGTCGCGCGGGTCGCGCGTGACCAGGATGTGGCCGGCCTCGGGATGCATCATGCCGTGCACAAGCTGGCCGCCCGAGAGCACACCAGCGCCCACACCGGTGCCGATGGTCAGGTAGACAACGTCAGTGAGGCCCTGGGCGCAACCAAAGGTGACCTCGCCCAGGCAGGCGACGTTGACGTCGGTGTCGTAGCCGCAGGGGACGTTGAGCTCGTTTCGGATGGTGCCCAGCAGGTCAAAGTAGCGCCATGCGGTCTTGGGCGTCTCCAAGATCTTGCCGTATTGGGGCGAGGCGGGGTTGACCGCGGTGGGGCCAAAGGCGCCGATGCCCAGGGCGGCGATGCCCTTGTCTGCAAACCATGCGTTGACGGCCTCGACGGTCTCCTGCGGGGTCGTGGTCGCGATCTGCTCACGCTCCAGGACCGTACCGTCTGCGTAGCCCGTGGCGCACACCATTTTGGTGCCGCCGGCCTCGAGCGCTCCGATAAGCTGTTGCTCTGCCATAGCGTCCCTCTCTCTTGGGCGAGTTGCTCCGTGACTAAAATATAGTGCTCTAAATAAATTAAGAAAGCGCTATAAAAAGAAGCCCCGCAACGCGGTGGGCGATGCGGGGCTTCTTTGGTTGCTTTAGTTGCCGGGCCGCCCTTACCCGCGCGGCTTGATTTTATCACGTAGCGACTTGAGGTTTTCGAGCGCGGCGTTGAGCGTTTCGTCTCGCTTGGCAAAGTGGAAGCGAATCAGATGGTTAACGGGCTCACGGAAGAAGCTTGAGCCCGGCACGGCGCCCACGCCAACCTTGGAGGCGAGATCCTCGCAGAAGTCGAGGTCGCTGTCGTAGCCAAACTCCGAGATATCCATCATGACGTAGTAGGCGCCCTGCGGCACGTTATGCTCAAGACCGATACTGTCGAGCCCTTGGCAGAACAGGTCGCGCTTAGCGGTGTAGAGGTCGAGGACCTCCTGGTAATAGCTGTCGTCGAAGTTGAGGGCGGTAACGACGGCTTCCTGCAGGGGCGCGGCAGCGCCCACCGTGAGGAAGTCGTGGACCTTCTTGATGCGTTCGGTAATCTCGGCCGGGGCGATGGTGTAGCCCAGACGCCAACCGGTGATGGAGTAGGTCTTGGACAGCGAGCTGCAGCTGATGGTGCGCTCGAACATGCCGGGCAGCGTGGCCATATAGACATGCTCGCGGGGCGCATAGACGATGTGCTCGTAGACCTCGTCGGTGATGCAGTAGGCGTCGTACTCCTTGCACAGGTCGGCAATAAAAGTGAGCTCCTCGCGAGTAAAGACCTTGCCGCAGGGGTTGGACGGGTTGCACAGGACGATGGCCTTGGGGTCGTTGTCGCGGAAGGACGCCTCGAGGACCTCTCGATCGAAGTCGAACGTGGGCGGGTTGAGCGGCACATAGATGGGCTCAGCGCCCGAGAGAATCGTGTCGGCGCCGTAGTTCTCGTAGAACGGTGAGAAGATGACGACCTTGTCGCCGGGGTTGGTGACCGTCATCATGGCGGCCATCATGGCCTCGGTGGAGCCGCAGGTGACTACGATATTCTCGTTGGGGTTGATCGGTATGCCCATAAAGTGCTCCTGCTTGGCCGCGAGCGCCTCGCGCATGGCCTGGGAGCCCCAGGTGATGGAGTACTGGTGATAGAGCGGCTTGGGGTCGCTGGCGATGGCGCTGAGGCTATCGAGCAGCTGCGCCGGGGGATCGAAGTCGGGGAAGCCCTGCGACAGGTTGACGGCGCCGTACTTATTGGAGATGCGTGTCATGCGGCGGATGACGGAATCGGTAAACGTTGCCGTGCGATTGGAGAGTTCTTTCATGCTTGTCCTTTCGAACATCGGGGTGGGGCAAGTTTACTCCTATGAAACCGGTGGGATTTGCTCGAAATGGATCCGAAAAACTCTTTTCAAAATTCTTGAAAATTGGGGCTTGCATCGCGTGGCGTTCCTTGCAATAATAGTCGAGCGCGAAGCGCACAGGACACGGTGGGTGTAGCTCAGTTGGCTAGAGCGACGGGTTGTGGTCCCGTAGGTCGAGGGTTCGAGTCCCTTTACCCACCCCAGTTCTTGCTTCGTGTTGATATCGGGTCGTTAGCTCAGTTGGTAGAGCAGGGGACTCTTAATCCCAAGGTCCAGGGTTCGACCCCCTGACGGCCCACCACACGATATCTCCTCTAAAGTCCGCCACAACGGACTTTAGCTTTGGGTCGTTAGCTCAGTTGGTAGAGCAGGGGACTCTTAATCCCAAGGTCCAGGGTTCGACCCCCTGACGGCCCACC
>URWS01000100.1 GCA_900551605.1 uncultured Collinsella sp.
AAGACGGAAAGCACATTAAGTGCTTTCCTTTGCGTGCGGAACTCGCGACAAACTTCATGTGAGTCCCTCCCGGGCGCAAGCAAAAGGGCTGGTTAACGCTGTTGGTAGCTTGCTGGTCTTCTGTTCTTAGTTGATATACTTTTTCGCATCTAACGCTTAGCCTAGGGGGGTTGGCATGACAAATAAGGTTGAATGGGACCGCATGATTGCCGGGGAGCTCTATAGCCCCTATCGGGTTAACGACCATTCGTTTAGTAGGGTGCATGCGGCTCAGAAGTTGTTTAATGAGTCGGAGTATTGGGCTGATTCGAGCGCCTTTGAGGAACTAAGGAAGTGTTTTCGCGTTGCTCCGGACGATATGGTCTTAACGGCTCCCGTTTATTTTGATCACGGCGACAGGGTTTCGTTTGGTAACCATTTCTATGCGAATACCGGTTTGACGATTCTGGACGAAAATTACGTGACCTTTGGCGACAACGTCTTTCTAGGACCCCATGTGAGTATATTTACTGCTGGGCATCCAATTGACGCCGATGTGCGCAATCTAGACCTCGAGTATGCTAAGCCTGTCGTAATCGGCAACAACGTCTGGATGGGCGGCGGGGTGATTATCAATCCGGGCGTATCAATCGGAGACGATGTGGTCATAGCCTCAGGTTCAGTTGTTGTTAAAGACGTTCCAAGCCACGTCATCATCGGCGGCAATCCAGCTCATATCATTCGAGAGATTACCGACAACGATCGCAAGCTCTGGCAAGGCCAGCTGAATGCCTACAACGAGGCAATTGGATCATAGCCTCGGCATTCCCGCAGATAAAACCTACTAAAACAAACCTATCCCTTATTGGCAGGTTTCCCGTGGGGCGGGCACTGATGAAGTTTATCGCGAGTTCCGCACGAACAGGAGGCCACTTAATGTGGCCTCCGTCGTGAGCAGGACTGTAGAGCAGGAAACTTCATCAGTGCCCGCCCCACGGGAAACCGGCGGGATATACAGGTCCAGATGGGGCTTTGATGCATGGGTGGTCTGTGCTCGTGCAAATGGGTATCATATTTTAGTTACTGCATCGACTCTGTGATGCATGTTTGTACGTTCCCGACGGTCGGTTTGCCAGAAGCGCCCCGTCGGTTGTTCCAGACCCGTTTCGAAGAAAGGAAACCACACTAACCTATGGCAGCTAAAAAATCATCTCCCTTGAAGATCATCCCGCTCGGCGGCCTTGACGGCATCGGTAAGAACATGACGGTCTTCGAGTGCGGCGACGACATGGTGCTCGTCGACGCCGGTCTCATGTTCCCTGACGACTCCCAGCCCGGTATCGACCTGGTGCTTCCCGACTACACCTATGTTCTGGAGAACGAGGAGAAGCTCCGAGGTATCGTCGTCACCCACGGCCACGAGGACCACACCGGTTCGCTTCCGTATCTGCTGCAGGACCTCAACAATAAGGTGCCCATCTTCTCGAGCAAGCTGACGCTTGGCTTTATCGAGGGCAAGCTTTCTGAGTTCCGCATCCGCGCACCCAAGTTCCGCGAGGTCAAGGGCGGCAGCCATGTCAACCTCGGCGGCATCTCGCTCGACTTCTTCTCGATGACGCACTCCATTCCCGGCGCTCTGGGCGTGTTCATCCGCACCAACCAGGGTACCGTTATGCACACCGGCGACTTTAAGCTCGACCAGACGCCCATCGACGGCGTCACGCCCGACTATGCCGCTATCAGCCGCTTTGCCAAGCAGGGTATCGACCTGCTGCTTTCCGACTCCACCAACGCCACGGTTCCCGGCTTTACCAAGTCCGAGGCCGAGGTTGGTCCCAACCTGCTGCACGCCATCAAAAATGCTCCGGGCCGCGTGTTCGTCGCGTCGTTCTCGAGCCACATCCATCGTTTGCAGCAGATCTGCGATGCTGCCCGCAAGTGCGGCCGTAAGGTCGTTGTGACCGGTCGCTCCATGCTCACTAACACCCGCGTGGCGCGTGAGCTGGGCTACCTCAACATCGACGATGCCGATATCATCGATGCCTTCGACATTGATAACCTGCCCGACGACAAGATCGTCGTCATGTGCACCGGTTCGCAGGGTGAGCCGCTGTCGGCCCTGTCCCGCATGGCCAATGGCGAGCACAAGACGCTCTCCATCCACGAGGGCGATACCGTCATCCTTTCGGCTACGCCCGTTCCCGGCAACGAGAAGGCAGTCCAGCAGGTCGTCAACAGCTTGGCTAAGCTCGGCTGCGACGTGTGGGACAAGAACCGCGCCCTCGTCCACGTCTCGGGTCACGGCAGCCAGGAGGAGCTCAAGCTCCTGATGGCCATGGCTAAGCCCACCTACTTTATGCCGGTTCATGGCGAGGCTGTGCATCTGCGCGCCCATGCCCAGCTTGCTCGAAAGATGGGCATCAAGGACGACCATATCTTTATCCTCGACAACGGCGATACGCTCGAGATGCGTGGCGGTATCGTCAAGCGCGGTACGCCCGTCGAGTCCGGCATTGTCTACGTCGACGGTCTTCGCATCGGTGATACTGACCCCATCGTCCTGCGCGATCGCCAGAAGCTCGCCAACGACGGTATGGTTACCGCTGTTGCCATCGTCTCGCTCAAGCACAAGAAGATCGAAGCCATCGAGTTCTCGGGCCGCGGCGTTTCGTTTGCCATCGACGACCAGTTCTCCGATGATGCCTCCGCGTCCATCATGAAGACGATTGAGAAAGGCAAGTTCAGCTTCACGAGCAGCGGTTCCGATGCCATTCGCAAGGCCGTGCGCGATTCGCTCTCTAACTTTATCTGGAGCCGTACACGCACCCGTCCGATGATCATCCCGGTCGTCATGGAGGTTTAGTTTGGCGCGCGGATCTGCACAAAACGCCAAAGGCAATAAGGCCAATAACCAACCGGCATCTGCTAAGGGTGCCGGTTCCCATCTGCGTGCTAATAAGGGCCACGAGGCGGACTTCGACGATTTTGAGCCCTTGGTTGAGCCCTCAGCCAATCGCGATATCGCCGGCGTGGTTATTGCCGTTTTGGCGATTGCGTCCTTCATTGCCGTGATTTCTCCGGCAACAGCGCCCGTGACGGCTGCGGTTGCCGGTTTCTACCACCTGGGCTTTGGTCTGGGTGCCTACGTGTTGCCGATCGTCATTTTGCTGTTTGCCGCCACGCTCTTTTTAGGCGAGGACTCGCCGCTCAACGTGCGCTCTGTTGCGGGCGGCGCCGTGGTCTTTATCGCCGTTGTTTCCATTCTTTCGCTGATGGTGCCGGGTACGAGCGACTCGTGCGACCTTATGTTCACGCCGCAAAATCTGTCCGCCTCGGGTGGCTACATCGGTGCGTTTATTGCGAGTGCGCTGCAGAATGCCCTGGGTAAGCCTATCGCGATGGTGGTCCTGTTGGGTCTGGCCGTCGTTGGTTTTGTCATCATCGGCTTTTCGGTGGGCGGCGTGCTGCGCTCTGCTCGCGACCGTGCGGCCGATTTTGCCGAGCGCCGTCGTGCCGATGTTAACGCCAGCCCGTGGGGTGACGACGAGGCCCTGTCGGTGCCCGGTGTTGCTCGTCCGCACCTGAGCATTCTTCGTCAAAAGGGCTCCGATGCTGCCGTGACCACGGTCATGGGCAACGATGTGGACCCGGTTTTGGACGATGACGACGAGGACGAAGATCCGTTTGTCGACGTGTCCGATGCCGTGGAGGCCGAGCGCGCTAAGACGACGCTGCTGCCGCGCCGCCATGCCAAGAAGGGCAAGGCTGCGCCTAAGCTCAATACGAGTGAGCCCGACCCGTCTTGGTCCGAGAGCGAGATTGAGCTCACTGAGGGCGATGACGAGGACGACGAGGCTCCGATTGAGACCGCAAAGACAACTTTGCTGCCGCGTCGCCATGCCAAGCGCGACCAGGTAACCGGCCAGCTTTCGATGGAAGACGACCCCGATAAGATCGATGAGTCCGAGCCGCCGTTTGCCGTGAATCCCGTCTCGGCAGCACCTCAGATTCCCGACTTCTTGAAGCATCCCAAGGTTGTCGATGCGCCTGCCTTGAGTGCTGTCGAATCGGCTGCGGCTAGCGATGGGGGAGCGGACGGCGGCGCCGCAGATAACGAGGGCGAAGAAGAGGACGGCCTCAAACTTCCGCCACTTGAGATTCTGCATGCCAACCCGCAGTCGGCTTCCTCCGCGTCTTCTGACAAGGAGCTGGAACAGACTGCCGAGTCGCTTCAGTCCACCTTGCTGGAGTTTGGTCGTAGTGCCCGCGTGGTCGGCTGGATCGCCGGCCCCACGGTGACGACCTTTAAGCTGCAACCTGGCGAGGGCGAGCGCGTGAGCAAGATTTCGAGCCTCGAGGACGATATCGCGCTATCGCTTGCTGCCCAGTCGGTGCGTATCTTTGCCCCGATCCCCGGCACCTCGCTTGTGGGTATCGAGATCCCCAATCGCAAGCGCCAGAACGTCAACCTGGGCGACGTGCTTCCCTATGTGAAGGGCGGTCCGCTCGAGCTCGCCATCGGTCGAGATGCCGAGGGTACGCCGGTCGTCGCCGACCTTGTCAAGATGCCCCACCTGCTGATCGCCGGTACCACGGGTTCCGGTAAGTCGGTCATGATCAACTCCATCATCACGACCTTGCTCATGCGCGCCCTTCCCGAGGACGTTCGCCTGATCATGGTCGACCCCAAGCGCGTCGAGCTTGCGGGCTATAACGGTCTGCCGCATCTTTACGTGCCTGTAGTGACCGAGCCCAAGCAGGCCGCGAGCGCTCTGCAATGGGCCGTGTCCGAGATGGAGCGTCGCCTGAAGGTCTTCGAGCGTCTCAACGTGCGTAAGATCTCGACCTACAACGAAAAGCAGGCCGCCGGCGAGTTTGAGCATTACGATAACCCGCCGCAAAAGATGCCCTACCTGGTCATCATCATCGACGAGCTCTCGGACCTGATGATGGTCGCCGGTAAGGATGTCGAGGCCTCGATCGTGCGTATTGCTCAGCTGGGCCGTGCCGCCGGTATCCACCTTATCGTGGCCACGCAGCGCCCGAGCTCCAACGTGGTGACGGGCCTCATCAAGGCCAACATCACCAACCGCATCGCCTTTAACGTCGCCACGGGCATCGACTCGCGCGTCATCATCGACCAGATGGGTGCCGAAAAGCTCACCGGTTTGGGCGACATGCTGTTCTCTAAGGTCGACTGGGGCAAGCCCCGCCGTATCCAGGGCTGCTTTGTCTCGGATGATGAAATCAACGAGATCGTCGAGTTCGTCAAGTCGCAGAGCGAGCCCGACTACCACGAGGAGATCCTGTCTGCCGTGGCGCCCGCTTCCATGTCCATGGCGGGTGGCGGCGGCATTGTCCGTACCGGAGTCGCCGAGCCGCAAGACGATGATCCGCTCATTTGGGAAGCCGCCCATATTGTGGTGGAATCGCAGCTTGGCTCCACATCTGGCCTGCAACGTCGTCTGAAGGTTGGCTATGCGCGTGCCGGGCGTATTATGGATATGCTGGAAGAAAAGGGTGTCGTCGGCCCGCCCGACGGTTCCAAGCCGCGCGAGGTCCTGTTGGACGAGGAGGGGCTTGCCGCGCTGGAGTCTGTCGACGCCGAGATGGCACGTGAAGATCGTGAGTTTGGAGGATTCTGATGGCTGCACGCTTTGGTGACATGCTGCTTGAGCAGCGTCGCCGAATGGGCCTTTCCATTCAGCAAGTCGCCAACACCATCAAAATCAGGCCGCAGATCATCGAGTTTTTCGAGACCGGTAACTTTGCTTCGATGCCGCCGCGCGGCTATGCGCAGGGCATGATTTCGAGCTATGCTCGCTTTTTGGGCCTCAATCCGCGCGAGGTCGTCAATGCCTACTTTGACGATCTGATGGCATACGAACGCGAGACGTCGCAGCAGGGCGGTCGTTTTCAGGACGCCGCCGGCTACGTCAATTCGCGTTCCTCGGTCGATAACGGGCGCTTCCTGATGGTTCAGGGCGGTCGTTCGACCCGCTATGGACAGCGTCCTCAGCAGGCCGGTTATATTACCGAGACGGGTTCGGGCGAGGAGATTCGCTCACAGCGTGACCGGTTCCGCAGTACGCCTGTCTCTTATACACATCTCCGAGCCCACGA
>URWS01000101.1 GCA_900551605.1 uncultured Collinsella sp.
TTGCACTCGGTGATCCCATCGAGGCTCTGGTTCTCCAGAAGGAGGACAAGGACGGCCGCCTCATCCTCTCCAAGAAGCGCGCCGAGTACGAGCGTGCCTGGATTTCCGTCGAGGAGAAGTTCAAGGCCGGCGAAGTGGTCACCGGCGAGGTCATCGAGGTGGTCAAGGGCGGTCTTATCCTGGACATCGGCCTGCGCGGCTTCCTTCCGGCCTCTCTCGTGGACCTGCGCCGCGTGAAGGATCTGGACGCCTACCTGGGCACCGAGATCGAGGCCCGCGTCATCGAGATGGACCGCAACCGCAACAACGTCGTCCTCTCCCGTCGCGTCGTGCTCGAGGAGTCCCGTAAGGCCGAGCGCTCTGAGATCCTGTCCAAGCTCAAGTCTGGCATGCGTCTCCAGGGCACCGTTTCCTCCATCGTCGACTTCGGCGCCTTCGTCGACCTCGGCGGTATCGACGGCCTCATCCACATTTCCGAGCTCTCCTGGAACCACGTCAACCATCCTTCCGAGGTTGTCAAGGTCGGCCAGGAGGTCGAGGTCGAGGTTCTCGACGTCGATCTCAACCGCGAGCGCATCTCCCTGGGTCTCAAGCAGACCACCGAGGATCCGTGGCGCGCACTGGTCAAGAAGTACCCCGTCGGCGCTATCGTCGAGGGCACTGTGACCAAGCTTGTCCCGTTCGGCGCTTTCGTCGACCTGGGCGAGGGCATCGAGGGCCTGGTGCACATCTCCGAGATGGCCAACAAGCACGTCGATCAGCCTTCTCAGGTCACCCACGTGGGCGACAAGGTTCAGGTCAAGGTCATGGAGATCGACCTCGACCGTCGTCGTATCTCACTGTCCATGAAGTCCGCTGCTGAGACTCTGGGCGTCGAGATCGAGGTTACCCCGCTGCCTTCCGAGAAGAAGGACGAGGAGACCGACGCCGAGTAAATCGGTTTGACGATCACTTGTTTAAGGGATCCGTCCGCAATGGACGGGTCCCTTTTTGCATTTGGTGCCGAGATGCATGATGCTGCCCATGCTATCCACAAGCTATTTGGTTGTCGGTGCATGAAAAATGCCGACATCCCGCCTCGGGGAGGAGGCGGGAACACACCGAGTAGACGGAGGGGTGCGGAGCGCGGTCGCGTCTCGACTGACGACGTTGCCCATCGACAACCTTATTGTACTGCATGGCGTGGTTCTTGGTTTATCGTGTCGAACGCTTGCGTTGTGCCATTGCCTGCGGCAACGGTGTGTTACACTCTTGCACTGCTGAGTGGGCCAGACGGTCGCGCGATGTGCTGCTTGCAGTACGCGTGAGGAAAGTCCGGGCTCCAGAGGGCGGGATGCCGGCTAACGGCCGGGCGGAGTGATCCGACGGAAAGCGCCGCAGAAAAGAAGACTCCCACCTGCGCCGCAAGGCGTAAAGGGAAAAGCTGAAACGGTGGTGTAAGAGACCACCAGCGTCGTGGCAACACGGCGGCTTGGCAAGCCCCATCCGGAGCAAGCGCGAATAGGAACGCTATGGGCCGGCCCGGTCCGCGTTCGGGTAGCGTGCGTGGAGCTGCATGGTAACGTGCAGACAAGATAAATGACCGTTCACGACAGAACCCGGCTTATAGGCCCACTCAGCACTTTGTTGACGCTGCGAACCCGTCAGCGCGGCAATCTGCCTTTCAAGCCTTCGGGCATGACCATAAGGTCAATGCCCTCGTCTTTCAAGGCACCTTGCTCGCGCTGACGGGTTCTCGCTTTCGTTTACGGAATCATCGGTGTTGCCGTTCTATTTACCGGGATTAACGGTACGGCCTTTGCCGTATTATTGAGGCTGTTTGTTGCTTTGCTTGTTGTTGAGGGGCTTTGTTGGACAGCTATTTTACTCTGCAATCGAATAATGAGGCTTCGGGCGAGTTTGTGGACCGCAAGAGCCGGTTTATTGCCCAGCTGGTCCATATTGAGTCCGAGGATGAGGCGAATGCCTTTATCGAGATGGTTCGCAAGCGTCATTACGACGCTCGACACAATGTTCCCGCGTGGATTTTGGTCGATGGACGCGAACGCCAGAGCGATGACGGTGAGCCGAGCCGCACGAGCGGTATGCCGACGCTCGAGGTGCTGCGCGGCGCGGGGCTCAAAAATGTTTGCTGCGTGGTGACGCGCTATTTTGGTGGCACGCTGTTGGGGCCTGGTGGCTTGGTACGCGCCTATACCGCGGCGACGCAGGCGGCGGTGGTCGCGGCTCAGGAAGCCGGGCAGATCGTTGAGATGACGAGCGTCGTGCCGGTTGACGTGCATGTGGCCTATCCGCAGTACGAGCAGGTGCTTCGTTTGGCGCAGGATTCGGGTGCCAAGGTTTCGGATACCGATTACGCGGATGCCGTGACGATTCACTTGGTGTTCAAAGCGGGAGAGCAGGAGCCGTTTTGCGCTAAGATGCGCGAGCTTATGGCGGGGCGCGAGGAGATTGAGGTCGGCGCTTCCGAATTTGACGAGTTCTAACGGCGACGGCCGGCGTGCTTTTGGAGGGATCCCAAGCGCGCCGGCCGTCGTTTTATGTTGCTGCCGTTTACTCGGCGAGCTGCTTTAGCACATCGCAGGCGATCTCGACGGCATCGTCGATGCAGCCGGGACAGCTGCGGAGCGGGCCTTTATCCGATCCGATGCCCTTGAGCGTGCCGCAGACGGTCGTCGTGTTCTTCTCGCCAAAGCGCTTGGCGATTTCGCGCGACAGCTTGTAGGTCTGGCCCTTAGTCTTGGGGTTTTCCATGCCGTCGCTCATTACAAAGCCCATGATGGCCACGGCGCCCGAGATGGCGCCGCAGGTTTCGGTCATGCCGCCCATGCCGGCGCCAAAGCCCTCGGTGAGGGTAAAGGCGACCTGGGGGTCGAGCCCGACGGCGGGCGCGAGCGTGCAGGCGACGGCCTGGGCGCAGTTAAAGCCACGGGAGTGATATTCGGCAGCCTGAGCCTGACAGGCGGTGATGTCGAGCTGGGCCGTATCGATTTGCTTCATCGTTGTCTCCTTGGTCACGGTGTACCCGCCTATGGTACCCGTGACGGGGCATGTAATCATCGAGAGCCTTATGTATGCCTCATTTTTATCTATCGAGCAAATGCCCAAGGCTTGAGATAAATACCCCTAATCAATTTGTCCCATAACCTACCTTGGGGATGGGTTGAGAGGGGTGCAAGGTAGCGGTATCGTGAACCGAATAAAACGTAACCCAGGCAAGGGAGCTAGATATGAGCGAGCAGACCATCGGTACTACATGTGTTCAGGGCGGCTATCACCCGGGAGATGCCGAGCCGCGCCAGGTGCCCATCTACCAGTCCACCACATGGAAGTACGACACGTCGGAGCACATGGGCAAGCTGTTTGACCTGGAGGAGTCGGGCTACTTCTACAGCCGTCTGCAGAACCCCACGTGCGATCTGGTTGCCGCCAAGATCTGCGAGATGGAGGGAGGCACCGCCGCGATGCTCACGAGCTCGGGCATGGCTGCGAACTTCCTCGCGATCTTTAACGTGGCCGGTGCCGGCGATCATGTGGTCGCTAGCTCTGCCATTTACGGCGGTACGTATAACCTGCTCGCCCACACCATGGGCCGCATGGGCGTTACCTGCACGTTCGTCGCCCCCGACTGCACCGATGAGGAGCTCGAGGCAGCCTTTGAGCCCAATACCAAGCTCGTCTTTGGCGAGACGATCGCCAACCCCGCCCTTGCTGTGCTCGATATTGAGCGCTTTGCCAAGGCCGCACATGACCACGGCGTGCCGCTGATGGTCGACAACACCTTCCCGACGCCCGTGATGTGCCGTCCCTTTGAGTGGGGCGCCGACATCGTTACGCACTCCACCACCAAGTACATGGATGGACATGCTGCCTACCTGGGTGGCGTGATTGTCGATCACGGCCAGTTTGACTGGATGGCCCATGCGGACAAGTTCCCGGGTCTCACCACGCCCGATGAGAGCTACCACGGCGTGACCTATGCCGAGAAGTTTGGTCGCGAGGGTGCCTTCATTACCAAGGCAACCGCTCAGCTCATGCGCGATCTTGGTCCTATGCAGAATCCGCAGGCGGCCTTCTTCTTGAACAGCTCGCTCGAGAGCCTGCATGTGCGCATGCCGCGTCATTGCGAGAACGGCCTGGCCGTTGCCAAGTTCCTGCAGAGCCATCCCAAGGTGCGCTTCGTGAGCTATCCGGGCCTGGAGGGCGATAAGTACTATGACATGGCTCAGAAGTACATGCCCAACGGTACGTGCGGCGTTGTGAGCTTTGGCTTTAACGGTGGTCGCGCAGCGGCCGAGACCTTTATGAAGAGCCTCAAGCTCGCCCAGATTGCCACGCACGTGGCCGACGCCCGCACTTGCTGCCTGCATCCTGCTAACGCCACGCATCGCCAGATGAACGATGAGGAGCTCATCGCCTGTGGCATCTCCGCCGACATGGTGCGCCTGTCGTGCGGCCTCGAGGACACGGCCGACCTGATTGCCGACCTTGAGCAGGCACTCGAGCAGTGCTAGGCTAGCGTTCGTGCAAGGTGCCGATGCTGGCAGAAAGCTTCGGCGACCTTTCGTTCCGATTCCGTAGGCGGGACCCCGATCGTGTCCGTTTGTAGGCGATTGGGGTCCCGTTTTTGCGTTGCACGATAGAAAGGATATACATGGAGAAAACTGCCGAGCAGCTGCGCCGCGAACACATTGCCCTGGAGGGCGACACCCACGGTAAGAATAAATGGGCGATTCTGTTCACCGTGCTCGTCATGACCTTTATGGCGTGTCTGGATGCGAGCATCGTGACGGTGGCGCTCCCAGTGATGCAAAAGGAGCTGGGGGTGGGTCTCGACCGCATTCAGCTCGTGAGCTCGGTGTATCTGCTCGCGACGTGCGTCGCCATGCTGCCGTTTGGCCGCTTGGGCGATGTGCGCGGCAAGGTGAATGTGTTCCAGCTTGGTGTAATCGTCTTTACGGGCGGCTCGTTGCTTTGCGGGCTTTCGGCTTCGCTCGAGGTGCTTATCTTGGCGCGTTTCGTGCAGGGCATTGGCTGTGCCGCCGCGATGGCCAACAATATGGGCATCATCACCGAGTCGTTTCCGGCGCGTGAGCGCGGCCGTGCCATGGGCATTCTGGCGACTTTTGTGGCTCTTGGCATGATGTGCGGCCCCGTGCTCGGCGGCGTGCTGGTGGCGAGCTTTCCCTGGGAGAGCATCTTCCTTATCAATCTGCCCATTGGCGTAATCTCGTTTATCGTGGGACTCTATACGCTGCCGCATGTGAAGCCGGAGGCTGGCGAACGCCCTATGCCGTTGACAGAGGCGGCGCGTCGCTGCTTTGCGAGCTCGGCTTTCACGATTAACCTGGCTTGCATGCTTATCGTGTTCGTGGGTATCGGTGCCTCCGAGTTTGTGCTGCCGTTCTACTTTCAGGATGCCCACGGCTTTAGCTCCGATATCTCCGGCCTGTTGTTTTTGGCGATGCCGGTCGTGAATGCCTTTGTGGGCCCGCTTTCGGGCTCGGTGTCCGACCGTGTTGGTTGTGAAGCGCCCACGGCCGTTGGCCTGGGCGTGTACGTGTGCGGTCTCTTTGCGGTGAGCACGCTTGACGAGCACTCTTCCATCTTGATGATCGTGTGCTGCGTCGCGTTTATGTCGTGCGGCACGTCGATCTTCCAGAGTCCCAATAATTCGCTGTATATGGGTTCGGCTCCGCGTGAGGCGCTTGGCTTTGCGGGCAGCTTGAGCAGCTTGGCGCGCTATGCGGGCATAGCGCTGGGTATTAATGCGGCGTCGCGCATCCTGTATGGACAGACGAGCGCGGCGATGGGCAAGACGGTCACGAGCTATGTGGCGGGTCGTCCGGACGTGTTCCTCTTTGGCTTCCGTTTGGTATTCTACGTGCTGATGGCCGTTGCTACCGTGGGCTTTGCGCTCACATTGGTACGTTTGGTGAGGACGCGCGCCCGCCATTAGCGCGTTGGGAGGCTGTCTGCCACGATTCGCGCCGTCCCAAAAAGACTGGTTTGTGGTGCGATGGGGCTTGAG
>URWS01000102.1 GCA_900551605.1 uncultured Collinsella sp.
CGTGCATAGAAGGAGGAATGGGAGGAAACGTGGCTGAGAACCTAAGCAACCAGTCTGTACCCGAAGCCGCGGCGCGCGTCGCTGCCGTGGTCAACCGCCTCGTTAACCGAATCGGCTCGAATGCCGAATCCAAGGAGCGTCTCGCCGAGATCGAGATCCCCGAGGAGCTGCGCGACAATCTGGCGCTGTTCTTGCGCCTGGAGCGCCGTGTGCTTAGCGAGTATGATCCCGAGATCGCGGACCTGTTCGACAAGATTTTGACAGCCGAGATTGTGGCCAACGCCGGCAACCCCGGTAGCCGTGCTGCCGACGAGGCCGTCGACGAGCAGGGCGTGCCCACTGCCGACGAGCCCACCGCCGTGGCGTTTCGCGAGGTCGTCGATCTTATCGACAGCCTGCCGCTCGATAAGCAGCAGGTTATCGTCCGCGCCTTTACGAGCTTCTTCCACCTGGCAAACCTGTCGGAGGAGAATTACCGTGTGGCGCAGCTGCGCGAGCGCGAGGCCGGCGCATCGACTGATACCGAGGTCGATCCCGCCAACGAACTCACCGTCGCCTATCACCAGTTGGTAAACGAGATGGGTGTCGAGGGCGCCAACGAGCTGCTCGGCAAGCTCGAGTTCCATCCTGTCTTTACCGCACATCCCACCGAGGCCCGTCGCAAGGCCGTCGAGGGCAAGATTCGCCGTATCTCCAACCTGCTGGAGGAGCGTCCGCGTCTGGGCGGCTCCGATCTGGTGGAGAACGAGCGCCATATGCTGCAGGAGATCGACGCCCTGGTGCGTACGAGCCCCATCGCGCTCAAGAAGCCCACACCGGTCGAGGAAGCCGACACCATCATCGACATCTTCGATAACACGCTGTTCGATGTCATTCCCGTTATCTATCGTCGTTTTGACGACTGGGTGCTGGGCGATAAGGCCGGTACCGTGCCGCCGCTGTGCCCGGCGTTCTTCCACCCCGGCAGCTGGATCGGCTCAGACCGCGACGGCAACCCCAACGTTACCGCCAAGGTGAGCCGCGAGGTCGCTGCCAAGTATTTCACCCATATGGTGCTCAAGCTCGAGGACAAGTGCCGCCGCATCGGCCGCAACCTGACGCTCGAGGCCACCTACAGCAAGCCGTCTGCCGAGCTCATCAACCTGTGGAACCACCAGGTCGAGATGAGCACCCAGTACACCGCACGTGCTGAACTGATCTCCGAGCACGAGCCGCATCGCGCCGTCATGCTCGTCATGGCCGACCGTCTGAACGCCACCGTGCGTCGCATCACCGACACCATGTACCACAGCGCCGATGAGTTCCTGGATGACCTGCGTGTCGTCCAGCGCTCGCTGGCCGCCTGCGGTGCCGTCCGTGCTGCCTACGGCCCGGTCCAGACCATCATCTGGCAGGTCGAGTCCTTCGGCTTCCATATGGTCGAGATGGAGTTCCGTCAGCACTCCGTGGTGCATGCCCGCGCCCTCAAGGATATCCACGAGAACGGTATCCATGGCGACCTGCAGCCCATGACGCGCGAGGTCATCGATACCTTCCGCGCTATCGGCTCCATCCAAAAGCGTTACGGCAAGAAGATGGCGCACCGCTACATCATCTCGTTCACCAAGAGCGCCCAGCATGTGGCCGACGTCTTTGAGCTTGCCCACCTGTCCTTCGCGCACGAGGAGGATGTCCCCGAGCTCGACGTGATCCCGCTGTTCGAGCAGCTCGAGGACCTCGAGGGCTGCGTCGACGTGCTCGACCAGATGCTTACGCTGCCCGTGGTGCAAAAGCGCCTTGCCCAGACCAACCGCCGCATGGAGGTCATGCTGGGCTATTCCGATTCCTCCAAGGATGCCGGTCCTACCACGGCCATGCTCGCGCTGCACTCCGCGCAGGAGCGCATTGCCAAGTGGGCCGAGAAGAACGATATCGACCTGGTGCTCATGCACGGTCGCGGCGGTGCCGTGGGCCGTGGCGGCGGCCCGGCCAACAAGGCCGTGCTGGCGCAGCCCAAGGGTTCGGTCAACTGCTTCTTTAAGCTCACCGAGCAGGGCGAGGTCATCTTTGCCCGTTATGGCAACCGCACGCTGGCACAGCGCCATGTTGAGTCCGTTGCCGCCGCAACGCTTTTGCAGTCGGCCCCGAGTGTCGAGAAGACCAACACCGAGACCACGCGGAAGTTCTGGGACATGGCAGAGAAGCTCAACGCTGCAAGCCACGAGCGCTATCTGGACCTGCTGAACACCGAGGACTTCACTCCGTGGTTCTCGACCGTGACGCCGCTGACCGAGGTCGGTCTGCTGCCGATCGGCTCGCGTCCCGCCAAGCGAGGCCTGGGCGCCAAGTCGCTCGACGACCTGCGTACCATTCCATGGATCTTCAGCTGGAGCCAGGCGCGCATCAATCTGGCCGCTTGGTACGGCCTGGGCACCGCCTGCGAGCAGTTTGGCGATTTGGACCAGCTTAAGGCTGCCTACCAGGAGTGGCCGTTCTTCCGCACCTTTATCGACAACATCGAGATGTCGATCGCTAAGACCGATCAGCGCATCGCCAAGATGTATCTGCACCTGGGCGATCGCCAGGATCTGTCCGAGAAGGTCTTTACCGAGATGCAGCTCACGCGTAAGTGGGTCCTTGCCATCGTCGGTGACGAGTGGCCGCTGCAGCGTCGTCGCGTGCTCGGCTGCGCCGTTCGCGTGCGCAACCCCTACGTCGACGCTCTGTCCATCGCCCAGGTCCGCGCCCTTCGCGAGGTGCGTATGAACCAGGACGAGATGGCCGAGGAGAAGAAGGCCGAGTACATGAGCCTGATTCTTTCGACTGTGACCGGCGTCTCGGCAGGTTTGCAGAACACGGGGTAATCGATAGCCCTGTAGTCGTCCGGGCCCGCCATTAGTTTACTTTTAGGCACGTCCTCGGACATGCAAGAAGCCCTCGCTGCGCACTTCGTGCGGCGAGGGCTTCTTGCGTCCTGCGGAGTGTGCCTAAAAGTAAACTAATGGCGGGCCCTACGATGTCCGGTCTTCTGCGGATTACGGGCTGAAGAAATATAGCGCGCTTCGCGCGTTTGGAAAGGGCTTCGTGCTGCGGAATGCATTCAGAGGGAAACCCATCGGGTCCTTTCGTCCTCGGTTTACGGCGGATCAGCCGCTGGGTGAGGGTGGTGCTTGGGGCGACGTGCAAAAAACGGAGTTTTCAGCAGCTAAAGATTGATGCATAAGGCTGTGGGTGACGTTCGCGGCCCTTGTTGATGCTTTTGCACGACGATTGGGCTTTGGCGACGATCATATATGGCTGGTTTCTCGCCGCATGCTATCCAGATGGGTCGAGCCATGAGGACTATCTACTTTTCGAAAGACTTTTGGCACCAAAATCTTATCCCGCGATGCTGAATACTCGCAAAAATGCACGCTCCGGAGGGTACCACCCTGTTACGGCTAGAAATCTATGCGCCATTTTATGCAATTAATTAACGCATTTATGCAAAATGGCTTACGTGCGTACGTATCGGGCTAGATGTTTGCCTCGGCGTTGCGTAAATCATCCTGTCTATAGTGTCTTTGACAGGCGGCTGCGGTCCCGTTTGGGGTCGCGGCCGTTTTGTTGTGGGTCAAATATGAACGTTGTGTTAATGAGTCGGTGGACGGTGGTGTTTTTCGGTGAGCGGCGTATCCTTCCAACGGTTTATCTAGTGTGTCAGTTGAAAGGAAGAGGGCGCTCGTCATTGTTTGAATGTGAACTGCCGTTTGACCACAAGACGTTGCATCTGGAGCTCGAGGATAAGAACTTCGCGGGTGTGATGGAAGGTCATCAAAACGAGTTTAAGACTACAAAATCACAGGAAGAGCTGGTAGAGGAGTCACTTGCCAACCCTTATGGTTCGCCTTCGCTCGAGGAGCTTTGCGCTGGCAAGAAGGATATCGTCATTATTAGCTCCGATCATACGCGCCCCGTTCCCTCGCGTGTGACGATGCCTATTCTGCTGCATCACATCCATTCCGCTGCGCCCGAGGCTCGAGTGCGTATTTTGGTTGCTACGGGTATGCATCGTCCGTCGACGCACGAGGAGCTCGTCAACAAGTATGGCGAGGAGATCGTTGCCAACGAGGAAATCGTTATGCACGTCGCGACTGACGACAGCATGATGAAAAAGATCGGCACCCTGCCTTCTGGTGGCGAGTGCATCATCAACAAGATTGCCGCCGATTGCGATCTGCTGCTTGCCGAGGGCTTTATTGAGCCGCACTTCTTTGCCGGTTTCTCTGGTAGCCGCAAGTCCGTCCTGCCTGGCATCGCCAGCTACAAGACCATCATGTACAACCACAACGGTCAGTTTGTGAACGATCCCCATTCGCGTGCCGGCAACCTGTGCCACAACCACGTGAGCGAGGACATGTTTGCTGCCGCCGAGATGGCTCACCTTGCCTTTGTGCTTAACGTGGTGCTCAACGGCAAGCACGAGGTCATCGGCTCCTTTGCCGGCGACATCCACAAGGCGCACGAGGCCGGCTGTGAGTTCGTGAAGAGCCTTGCCGGCGTTGAGCCCGTTGAGTGCGAGATTGCCATCACCACCAACGGCGGCTACCCGCTCGACCAGAACATCTACCAGGCCGTGAAGGGCATGTGCTCTGCCGAGGCTACGCTTCCCGAGGGCGGTGTAATTATCGACGTCGCCGGCTGTGCCGACGGTCACGGTGGCGAGGGCTTCTATCACAACATCGCCGACAATGATCCGGCAGAGTTTGAGCGCGCCTGCATCGACCGTCCTAAGGACGAGACCCTGCCCGACCAGTGGACGAGCCAGATCTTTGCCCGCATCCTGGCGCATCACCCTGTGATCATGGTTACCGACCTGTGCGATCACCAGATGATCAAGGATATGCACATGACGCCGGTCAACACTCTCGATGAGGCGCTCAAGCTCGCCTTTGAGATGAAGGGTGCCGATGCCAAGGTGGCCGTCATTCCCGATGGCCTGGGCGTTGTCGTCGCTCAGCACTAGTACGCGGCCTAAACGAATCGTTTATAACCGACAAGAAAGATAAGGTTTTATGCTTACCAAACTCCTCTGCGAATTCGGCGCAACGGCCCTCATGATCATCTTTGGCGTGGGCGTGCACTGCGATACCGTGCTCAAGGGCACCAAGTATCAGGGCTCCGGCCACATGTTTGCCATCACCACCTGGTCTTTTGGCATCTCGGTCTGCCTGTTTGTCTTTGGCGGCGCCGTGTGCATGAACCCCGCCATGGTGCTTGCCCAGTGTATCGTAGGCCTGGTGCCGTGGAGCAGCTGCATCCCCTTCATGATTGCCGATATGCTCGGCGGCTTTGTGGGCGCCGTAATCGCTTGGTTGATGTATGCCGATGAGTTCAAGGCTTCCGAGGGCGTCGTCGACCCCATTGCTCAGCGCAACATCTTCTCGACCAACCCAACCACCGAGGGCACGAACTATGCTCGCAACTTCTTCTGCGAGGCTATCTGCACCTTTGTGTTCATCAGCGCCATCCTTGCCGCTGCTAGCCGCGCTGGCGAGAACGTTTTGATGCTCGCCATCTGCGTTGGCCTGATCGTTTGGGCCGTTGGCATGGGCATGGGCGGCATCACCGGCTTCGCCATGAACCAAGCCCGTGACCTTGGTCCTCGCATGGCCTATCAGGTGCTGCCGATCAAGAACAAGGCTGACAACAACTGGAAGTACGGCCTGCTTGTTCCTGGCATCGCACCGTTTATCGGTGCCGCTTTGGCCGCGCTGTTTGTGCACGGTTTCTTGGGTATGTTCTAGTCCAAGACTACATAGTGGTCCGCTGGCCGCATGGGGTAACTTCCCAGCGCGTCCTCGGACATGAAAGAACCCCCGCTGCACACTGAACTGCACCCCAAAACTTGGACGGCTTAAATAAGAACTACGCCGCAAGGGACT